>NZ_JAWOVM010000082.1:0-16981 GCF_033339895.1 Vibrio sp. 1751 | reverse complement strand
GACGAGGATTTCAAGCTGCGCAAACGATTATTCTACCGAAACACACCGCTAATACCAACGGTGATATCAAAATTCTCTGCCTATTCCGCAGAAAAACCGTCTTCTGTGAACAACGTAAAAAAGAAAAAGCCAGCGTGAATAAATCCACACTGGCTTTTTGCTCGAGAAATTAACCGACGAGGTATTTAACGATGAAGATGGCTGACATCACCCATACACTCATCGACACTTCACGGCCCTTACCGCTGAATAACTTGATCGCCGCGTATGCGATAAAGCCTAACGTGATACCTTCTGCAATCGAGAATGTTAGCGGCATAACTAAACAAGTCACAACAACTGGGGACGCTTCAGTTAGGTCACGCCAATCAATGCTTACTAGCCCAGACAGCATCAAGATCGCCACATAGAATAGCGCACCTGACGTTGCATAAGCAGGGATCATACCCGCAAGTGGTGAGAACAATAGAGCAAGTAGGAAGAGTACACCAACAACTACGGCTGTTAGACCAGTACGCCCACCCGCAGCCACACCAGAAACGCTTTCAATATAAGATGTCGTGTTAGAGGTACCAAGTAATGCACCTACTGACGTTGCTGTTGAGTCTGCAAGTAACGCTTTGTTTAAACGAGGGATGTTGCCATTCTCATCAGTTAGACCAGCTTTTTGAGAAACGCCAACGAGCGTACCTGCGGTGTCAAATAAATCGACAAATAGGAAAGCAAATACGACGGAAATCATGCCTACTTCAAACAAACCAGAGAAATCCAGTTGCATGAAAGTTGGCGCAATGCTTGGTGGCGTTGACATAATACCGCCCCACTGCACATCACCAAATAGAAGACCAAGCGCTGTAACGCCAAGAATGGCGATCATCACCGCACCTTTCACACCACGGTGAACCAGTGCAATCGTAAGAAAGAAGCCAATCGCGGCCAATACAGATGGCAATGATGTGATCTCTCCCATAGAAACTAATGTCGCTGGATTATCAACGACGATACCTGCATTTTTTAATGCGATAAACGCTAAGAAAAGACCAATACCAGCTGAAATACCTGTTCGTAGAGAATGCGGGATCGAGTTAATAATCCACTCACGGATCTTAAATACGCTTAAAAGAATGAACAGAAGGCCAGAAACAAATACAGCCGCCAACGCAACTTGCCACGTATAACCCATTCCCAATACAACAGAGTAAGTAAAAAATGCGTTCAGGCCCATTCCTGGTGCCTGTGCGATTGGGTAATTGGCAACAAATCCCATGATAAAACAGCCGATTGCGGCAGCAAGACAAGTCGCGACAAAAATGGCGCCACGGTCCATACCGGTATCCGACAGGATCGCTGGGTTTACAAAAATAATGTAAGCCATAGTTAGGAAGGTCGTAACACCTGCAATGATCTCAGTGCGCACATTTGTGCCATTTTCACTGAGTTTAAAAAGCCTCTCGAGCATGATCGAATCCTGTAAAGGTAAAAAGTAAACGGTTGCGTAATCGATTGGCGGGAATTATAAAGTTATCAAATAGCAAATTCTAGATAGAATCTTCACTCTAATGCGTTTTTTTTCTTTGGATATGAAACACATTCTCTAATCTATCATAGCAAGCAAAGAAATATATTCTTATAAAACAATAGGTAACCCAGATAACACAGTTCTCTAAAAGAGAATAAAAACTGAGCAATGTACTAAACTTTCAGATGAAAAAGGCCCATTTTAAACATGGTATCTAACAGATTTGATGGAAAAGTCGATAAAACCGAAGAATGGGGAATAGAAGAAGGCTTTGATGGCAATAAGTGAGTCAGGAAGAGAAAATAGAGATAAAAAAACGCCACCCAATTTGGGTGGCGGTGAATCATGTCAGCACTATCACTGAAAAAAAATTCCAATTTATAGGGGTGAACAAACTGTTCGAGTCACATGCGTTGACTTCACTTAGTAGCCAAAGCTTGTTGGGTATACAAAGTTACCGGTGTAAACAGACTTGCTATTCCAGAACATTGTACTTGGTAAACCTTTCATAACTATCACCTTTTAAATCAATTAAACATTCGTTGATTTCTCGGTTCCTTGGAGGCGATAAAACGGACTCATCCTTTGAGCATTTCATTCTTCTCTCAGAAGCTGGTTACAAATATACCACCAAGAAATTTAATTACAAGTATTTTAGTGATTGGAATCACAAAAAATACATAAATTGACCTTTATCAAAGTTTATATGTAATTAAATTACAATTTTATGAATTAAAAAATAAAGCCACTTTCAGAATGTATGATAGAGAACACATAGTGCTTGTTATTGTATTCACAAACTGTGACAGTTCTGAGAGAAATCCTTGTGATCGCGACTACTCGTACTCCTTATCTGGTGGTATGCTAACGGCAATTTGAAGGCCAAATCGTCTAGCATTTAATGCTACCTTGACAACATTTTTACGGTATATATTTGGCAAAGCACATCAAAAGGAGTCCTCCGTGTCTGAGTTCCATTCTGAGATCAGTACCTTATCACCTGCTCCACTTTGGCAGTTTTTCGATAAGATTTGTTCTATCCCTCATCCATCGAAACATGAAGAAGCATTAGCACAGTACATTATCAACTGGGCAACAGAGCAAGGCTTTGACGTTCGCCGTGATCCAACCGGTAACGTGTTCATCAAAAAGCCCGCAACACCAGGAATGGAGAATAAGAAGGCTGTTGTACTTCAAGCACACATCGACATGGTGCCGCAGAAAAACGAAGACACTGAACACGACTTCACCAAAGATCCAATCCAACCTTACATCGATGGCGAATGGGTAACTGCGAAAGGCACGACGCTTGGTGCAGATAACGGTATTGGTATGGCTTCTTGCCTTGCTGTATTGGCATCTAAAGATATTAAGCACGGTCCACTCGAAGTTCTGCTGACGATTGATGAAGAAGCAGGCATGACTGGCGCATTTGGCCTTGAAGCTGGTTGGTTAGAGGGTGAGATTCTTCTAAATACAGACTCTGAGCAAGAAGGCGAAGTCTACATGGGTTGTGCAGGTGGCGTTGATGGCACCATGACTTTCGATATTTCTCGAGAATCAACGCCTGCAGGTTTTGTAACACGCCAACTGACGCTGAAAGGCCTAAAAGGTGGTCACTCAGGTTGTGACATTCACACAGGTCGCGGTAATGCCAACAAATTACTTGGTCGTTTCCTTGCCGGTCATGCTCAAGAGCTTGATTTACGTTTAGTCGAATTCCGTGGTGGTAGCTTACGTAATGCAATCCCTCGCGAAGCGTTTGTTACTGTCGCGCTTCCTGTCGAAAACCAAGACAAACTTGCTGAGCTGTTCAACCACTACACTGAGCTGCTTAAAACTGAATTGGGTAAAATCGAAACAGGTATCGTAACCTTTAATGAAGCGATCACGACTGACGCGCAAGTATTTTCAATCGCCGATCAGCAACGATTCATTGCGGCACTTAACGCTTGTCCAAACGGCGTAATCCGTATGAGTGATGAGGTGGAAGGCGTTGTTGAAACTTCTCTAAACGTTGGTGTGATCAGCACAGAAGAAAATAAAGTCACCGTGCTTTGCTTGATTCGTTCTCTCATTGACTCTGGCCGTAGCCAAGTGGAAAGCATGCTGCGCTCGATTACTGAGCTAGCAGGCGCACAAATTCAGTTCTCAGGCGCTTACCCTGGCTGGAAGCCAGATGCAGATTCCGAGATCATGGCAATTTTCCGTGATATGTATGAAGGCATTTACGGTCATAAGCCGAACATCATGGTCATCCATGCTGGTCTTGAGTGTGGCCTATTTAAAGAACCATACCCACACATGGATATGGTTTCTTTCGGTCCAACAATAAAATTCCCTCACTCTCCAGATGAGAAAGTGAAGATTGATACTGTTCAGTTGTACTGGGATCAGATGGTCGCGCTTTTAGAAGCGATTCCAGAGAAAGCATAATTCAATCACGAAAAATGACAAAGGGTGCCATACGGCACCCTTTTTTTGGTTTAGTTGAACCCAACTACACACGGTTTTGCGCGTAAGCGGCTAATTCATCCATTGAGGTTTGTGCAGCAACTTCACCATCAATGTAGTAAGTAACAAACTCACCATCGCGTACACCCATGAGTGTCGCCTTTTCACCGTTACTGTAAGTAATATCCATTTGAACAGTGTTCTCATCGATTTGCTGCATTCGCCCCTGCTCAATGACACGGTTATCCGCTAATGGTGCGATTGGTGCCGTCGTTAACGACTTATCTAACTGGTGATTGACATCAATGTAAGTATCTACCTTTGTATCGAAGATATGTGGCTTACCATTTAACGGGTTCTTACCCGTCCAAAATTCTAGAGAGTTAAACACGATATAATCCGCTGCGATCGCGACACCATAAACAGGCGCTAAAAGCATATTTAGACCACCTCGAGCGTAACGGTTGTCAACAGCTTTCAAGTTAAACCCCATAACATAACCTGTCACGGCATTACTACCTACGCAACCTGAAAGTGAAACTGCTACCGCAGTCAATGCACCAATTTTAGCAATTGCCTTTTTCATCAAAACCTCTAGTTAGAAAGTGTGAAACCTCAAATTCGGCGCGGATATTATCGGATAAAAAGTAGGGTTAAAAGTCCGTTTTTTTGTCCTCCATGAACAGTATTATTTTTAATACAGTCACATTTTTTAAGGCTATTATTGCGCACTCTTCTCTATGTCTTGTTATGTATTAAACTGATAGAAAAGATCATATTGAAAACAAAAACTTCACACATACCAAAATTTCACGCATGACGATTAAAGTAATTTGTCGTGTCCTTAATGAGAATGATTAGTGCGATTTTGCAGCAATTGTTACATTGCTGATGACGCATTTGACAGAGATGGTTTATGGCCAGAAGTAAAAAAAGCAAAGTATTTGAGCTCTTAGGACATCAAATACAACCAGGACAACGATTAGAGATCGAATTTGAAGCAGCGAAGCTATATACACATTCGCCTTTATCTATTCCTGTGGAAATCATCCATGGGAAACAAGAAGGACCAGTGTTAATGGTGAATGCCGCTATCCATGGTGATGAGCTTAATGGCGTAGAAATCGTTCGTCAGATCATTAACCAACTGGATCCACAAAAACTGAAAGGCACTGTCATTGCAGTACCTATCGTTAACGTTTTTGGTTTCATCCATAAATCTCGTTACTTGCCCGACCGACGAGATCTCAACCGTTGCTTTCCTGGCAGTGAAAAAGGCGCACTTGCATCTCGTATGGCACACGGGTTCTTTAACAACATTGCCAAGCGTTGTGACTACATTTTGGATCTACACACAGGGGCCATTCATCGCACGAACTTGCCACAGATCCGCGCAAACTTAAGCAACTCAGAAACTCTGCGTATTGCTCAAGCATTTGCAACGCCAGTGATTGTTGATTCAGCATTGCGTGATGGCTCTTTACGCAGTGAAGCAGAAAAATGCGATATTCCAGTGCTCACCTACGAAGCTGGCGAAGCATTGCGTTTTGATCCACTTTCGATCAGCGCTGGTGTACTCGGGGTTCGGCGCGTAATGCAAGCCATTGGTATGTTGCGAGCGAGCAGGAAAAAGCTGCCTGAGCCTATCATAGCTAAGTCCACCAGCTGGGTTCGCGCGTCAGGTAACGGCATTTTGCGTACTGTCGTTAATCTGGGAGACAAAGTAGAACAGGGGGAATCGCTCGCTTACATTAGCTCTCCTCTTGGTCATGATGAGATAGAACTAAAAGCCCCGAAGCGTGGTTTGGTTATCGGTCAACAAACATTACCATTGGTGAACGAAGGCGATGCAATTTTCCACCTTGCCTATTTTAACCAAGGTGATAATGCTTTAGAGCAAGCAGTCGAAAGCTATATTGAAGGCCTCACTGAATTCGATGCCGAGCCGCTGACAACCGGACAGATACCGTTAGAAACTCAGTAATTCCTATCAAGTAGGCGCCTGATTAGCTCAAAAGGAGCAACAGTGCTCGCACTATCTTGTTTAAAGCCAATAAGCTCAGCGTCCATGATGCTGGGCTTTTTGTTTTATGTACGCTAACGATACTTATCGTAGTTTCCACGAATGGATAAAAAACTTTACAATCCATCGCAAAAACACATTTGATAATTAATCTCATTATCATTTATTAATCGTAATAATGTTCTTATAATCCGAGCTTCATAAAAACACTATAAATCATCAATATGAAACGATTAATAAGTCATCCATTCAAAGTAAATCTCATTTCACTGGCTTTGCTCTTCCCTCTTTATTCATATGCTGAGACAACGCCAAATGAAGAGCTTGAAGTCATAGGCGTTCGTTATGCCAAACCTATTACCATTGCTGAGCCTGCGCAAACCACCATTAATTGGTCAGAGATTGAAGAGCAACAGTACTCTAATTTTGCCTCAATGATCGATGCCGTTCCCGGTGCATCAATAGATGGTGGCGGTCGTTCTGGTGGCGAACGTATTAACATTCGTGGTTTTGATGATCCAAGCGATATCGCCGTCTTTGTCGATGGCGCTCCAATTGGCTTTCAACAATACCGCTACGGTACCTTCTTTTTTGATCCGTTCTTAATTGGCGAAGCAGAAATTATCAAGGGCGCGCACGACTATCGAGCACTCAACGGGAAGTTTGGTGGCTCCATTCGCATTAAAACCAAAAGTGTCGATGATCTCCTTTACGGCGACAGAAACTTTGGTGCTCGCATCTCAAGTGCATACAACACTAACGGTGATGAGAACGCCTACACGCTAACACTCTATGGTAAAAACGATACTGGTTTTTATTTTCTAGCGAATGGCTCGGTAAAAGATTCTGATGACATTAAAGTCGGAGGTGGTGAAACGCTGGATTACTCAGGTTATGAGCAAGAAAACATGCTCGTAAAGGTCGGTTATGAAAACAACGATCACGAGTTTGAAATTAGCCACACTCGCTACAAAGATGAAGGTCGTAAACCTTGGGCTAACCGCCGCGGAAAAATGCCTAACATCACCGAATACAATATCAAGAAATACGGCTCATTAGAAAAAGCCCAATACGCTTACACCGTCGATAACAAATACACGGACAACACCACAACCATCTCTTACCACTACATGCCGACTAACCCGTATATTGATTTCAATATCAAAATGGCACGTTCCAAAAACGATCGTCATTGGGTTCGCCCTGACGTAGCATTCGAGAAAATGTTCGTTTCTGTTGGCAGCTACGGTCATGAGTCATGGCTGAGTTACGAGCGTGATTACGTTGATGTGTTTAACCAAGCGCAATTCGGAGACCACACTCTAGTCACTGGGCTTCAATATCAAAAAACCGATAGAGACTCGTTAGTATTCAACGCATCATACGACAGTAATGAAGCGAAAAACTACGGTTGGTACACCCCTTACTACGAACCATCTGGCACGCAGTCAATTTATGCCGCTTACATTGCTGATCACTATCAAGCAACAGACCGCCTAACAATCACACCTTCTCTGCGTTACGAATACATCAAGAGTGAAGGAAAAGGGAACGCAGCGCCGGATTATAATGATCCAGCTGCCGGACATGACTATGGTGAAACGACGCATAAAGGCTTTAGCCCACGTTTGGATATCGACTTTGATGCGAGCAATAATACGCGTTTAAACGCCTCCTACGCCTACGCTTTAAAAGCACCAACCGTTGATAACATCTACTCAGTGCAATATGCGCGAGCTACCGCTACGGCTACTGCTTTGAATCTGGACGTGTCTCGTATCCATGCTTATCAAGCAAGCGTTATCAACTTAACGGAAGGGCTGGTGAACTCTCGCGATAACCTCGCAACAGAGTTAACTATGTTCTATAACGATGTTAGCGACACAGTTGATATACGAACGGGCGAAAACCTCGACAAAAATACTACTGAGTTACAAAGCTGGAATACAAACCTAGATGGCTTTAAAAACTATGGCTTTGAGCTAATTTCACAATACCGGATTGAAGATTTCTACAGTAATTTCTCAGCAAGTTACATTCGCGGCAAAAACAAAGGTAGCCTATCTGACTCTACAGGTTCAGATGATGATCATCCTGATGTACCGCCATTAAACATTAATCTGGGTTTAGGTTACGAATGGATTCCTGGTTTACGTACGGGCTGGGAAGTCCGTTGGTATGATGCGCAAACCAAAACCAAGGCAAGCGGTAATAATTTAAAAGTGAAATCGCCAAGTGAGCAATACACGCTACAAAACGCTTACGTGGTTTGGGAAATACAACAAGTCGAAGGCTTGAGCGTTGGCGCGGTTGTGAAAAACTTAACCGATCGTTACTACGAAGCATACCTATCTAATGGCGTGCCTTCGCCTGGTCGCGAAGTCAAACTGCACCTCACTTATCAATACTAACCATACCTAAAAGATGCAGGGCAGACATTAACTGCCCTGTTATATCGTATCCAATGGCCATAATTGCACGCCGTTTTATTTATCAGTATTATCATTTCCTTTTGCTTGCATACACATTATGAACAATCTAAAAACACGGCTTCTTCTGATTTGCTTCTTCCCTGTAGGTAGCCTAGCGCAAGCTTCTGAGAGCATTGCAGACTACTTACAAGAACAAAGCAAGCACCAAGTTTCATAAGATTTTTACGCACAGCCAACAGCAAATAACCTGAATCTAGATGCAAAAACTAACTCTTTAACTTGGCACGAAGATGGTAAGCCGGATCACTGTCGTTACGCCAAGCAGCCCAAAGACGTCGCAACACATTTCGACTACGGTGAAGCAAACGATCTATCTGACGGCTTACAACACTTTGATTTACCGGAAAGACATTCTGCAAAGGTCAAATCGACACATCGCACTTATGCTAATAACCCTCACCTTCTTCCTGGCAATAAACAATTTGCAGCCCCTGAAGACGGCACGTTTAGCCTGTCCGTATCATCGGATTGTTTTTAGCCGATATAAATAAAAAATGCCCTGAGACAAAACTCAGGGCATTTTCACTATTTGTTTGATGGGTAACGTCACCATCTCACCGATTTAAACTTATTCTTCGTCAGTGTCTACTTCGGTTTCACGTGCTTTGCGGGCTTCTTCTTTACGAACTTTTGCCGCTAGTTGTTCTGCTTCACGCTCTTGACGTTGCGCTGCTTTACGCTCGTTACGAACCACTTGGTTTTGGATAAATCCAGCCAGTTCTTGTTCAGCCCAAGCTTGTGCTTTCTCTTCGCTGTCAAAGCCTGTTTCACGCTTTGATACTACAGTCTTACGAGATGTCACTTGGCGAGTGATTTCTGCGCTCCAGCCGTTACGTTTTTCAGTGACGCGGATAGCAAATTTTGGATTCTTAGACATTTCTTTCATTTCCTAAGGGATTTAGGGATCAATCAGGGATTCGGTCAACTTGATAACTCCATCTAAGCTGAGCTGTTTAACACCATCCCTTGGTAAGCGCGGTATTAGAGCATAAAAGTAATCTAAACGCTGCAAGTTTTTTACGCTAGATAATAGATGACAAAGAAGAGGCAGAACAAAGCAACGTTTCGCCAAGTCACTAGAAAGAGCGACGAAGAAAAAAGAAAGCGCTGGTCTCTCAACCAACGCTTTACTTAAGCTAGATTAACCTTTGGTTAATTAACCGATATTCTTACGGGCATTTTGGAACATACGCATCCAAGCGCCATTTTCACCCCAACCTTCCGGAGCCCAAGAGTTCGCAACTGTGCGGAATACGCGCTCTGGGTGAGGCATCATGATAGTTACGCGACCGTCTGCTGTTGTTAAACCGGTAATCGCATTTGGCGAACCATTCGGGTTGTTCGGGTATTGTTGTGTTGGGTTACCGAGGTTATCCACGTAACGAACCGCAACCGTACCTGATGCTTCAATCGCTGCTAGGTGCTCTGCATCACGTACTTCTACACGCCCTTCACCGTGGGAAACCGCGATTGGCATGCGCGAACCAGCCATTCCGTCGAAGAATACAGAATCAGATTTCTGAACTTCAACTAGACTAAAGCGCGCTTCAAAACGCTCAGATTCGTTGCGCACAAAACGTGGCCACAAGTCTGCACCTGGGATCAGCTCTTTCAGGTTTGATAGCATCTGACAACCGTTACATACACCTAAAGAGAACGTCTCTTCACGGTTGAAGAAGGCTTGGAACTGTTCACGAGCTTGTGCGTTAAACAGGATAGACTTAGCCCAACCTTCACCCGCACCTAGTACGTCGCCGTAAGAGAAGCCACCACAAGCTACTAAGCCATGGTATTCATCCAGTACCGCTTGGCCTGTTAGGATATCGCTCATATGGATGTCGGTTGCTTCAAAACCTGCGCGGTCAAACGCTGCTGCCATTTCGACGTGGGAGTTAACGCCCTGCTCACGTAGGATTGCCATCTTAGGTTTAGCACCTTTCGCAATGTACGGTGCTGCAACGTCTTCATTTACGTCGAAGCTGAGCTTAACGTTTAGACCAGGGTCAGAGTTGTCTTTCTTAGCTTCGTGCTCTTGGTCTGCACACGCTGGGTTATCACGTAGACTTTGCATCTTATGCGTTGTTTCAGCCCAGATAACGCGTAGTTCGGTACGTGAACGTTCAAGCACAACTGCATCACCAGAAGTGATAACAAAGTCATCTGAAGCTTCAACAGAACCAATCACATGTGAGCATGCCTGTAAGCCGTTTGCCGCCAGAGTAGATAGAACTGAATCTAGATCATCATTCTTAACTTGAACAACCGCACCTAGCTCTTCGTTAAATAGAACGGCTAGCGCATCATCACCCAGCTCTGCGATGTTCGCTTTTACGCCACAGTGACCCGCGAACGCCATCTCAGCCAGTGTAACAAAAAGACCGCCGTCGCCTTTATCGTGGTAAGCCACTAGCTTGTCATCACGTACTAACGCTTGCATTGCATCAAAGAAGCCTTTTAGCTGCTCTGCATTATCTACGTCAGCAGGTTTGTCACCCAGCTGTTTGTATACTTGTGCCAATGCTGTCGCACCTAAGCGGTTTTTTCCGTTACCCAAGTCAACAAGAACTAGAGAGGTATCTCCTTTGTCAGTGCGTAGTTGTGGAGTCACGGTCTTACGTACGTCTTCCACACGACCAAATGCCGTGATAACTAGCGACAGTGGAGAAGTGACTTCTTTGCTCTCGCCGTTTTCTTCCCACTTGGTTTTCATCGACATGGAGTCTTTACCAACTGGGATCGTCAAACCTAACGCAGGACACAATTCTTCACCAACCGCTTTCACTGCTTCGTAAAGACCCGCATCTTCACCTGGGTGACCCGCTGGAGACATCCAGTTCGCAGACAGTTTAATGTGTTTAATATCACCGATGTCTGTTGCCGCAATGTTCGTTAGTGACTCACCAACGGCTAGGCGAGCCGATGCTCCAAAGTCTAGTAATGCCACTGGCGTGCGCTCACCCATCGACATTGCTTCGCCATGGTAAGTGTCGTAGCTTGCCGCTGTTACTGCGCAGTTTGCTACTGGTACCTGCCAAGGACCAACCATTTGATCACGAGCAACCAGACCCGTTACTGTTCGGTCACCGATAGTAATTAGGAATGTTTTTTCTGCAACAGCAGGAAGACGAAGTACGCGATCCACCGCTTCATTAAGCTCAATACCATCACGAACAATGGCAGGGCTTTCCACTTTTAGTGTGGTTGCGTCACGGTGCATCTTCGGTGGCTTACCAAGCAGGATATCCATTGGCATATCGATTGGCGTATTGTCGAAGTGAGAATCTTCTAGCGTTAGATGACGCTCTTCTGTCGCCACACCCACCACTGCATACGGTGCGCGTTCACGCTTACAGATGGCGTCGAATGCTTCCATGTTTTCTGGCGCCACCGCTAGAACGTAACGTTCCTGTGATTCGTTACACCAGATTTCCAGTGGGCTCATGCCCGGCTCATCGTTTGGTACATCGCGTAATTGGAACTTACCGCCACGCTCACCGTCGTCGACAAGTTCAGGCAATGCGTTAGAGATACCGCCTGCACCCACATCGTGGATAAATGCGATTGGGTTGTCGTCGCCTAACTGCCAACAACGGTCGATCACTTCCTGACAACGACGTTCCATCTCTGGGTTTTCACGCTGTACTGAAGCGAAGTCCAGATCTTCTGCTGACTGACCAGATGCCATGGAAGATGCCGCGCCACCACCAAGACCGATGTTCATTGCCGGACCACCAAGTACGATTAGGCTCGCACCCACAGGGATCTCTTTCTTCTGTACGTGTTCATCGCGGATGTTACCCATACCACCAGCAATCATGATTGGTTTGTGGTAACCACGAATTTCTTCACCCGCATGAGAAGTGACTTTTTCTTCGTAAGTACGGAAGTAACCCAATAGATTTGGACGACCAAATTCGTTGTTGAATGCCGCGCCGCCTAGAGGGCCTTCAAGCATGATGTCTAACGCATTTACAATACGACCCGGCTTGCCGAAGTCGGTTTCCCATGGCTGTTCAAAACCAGGAATACGTAAGTTAGAGGTTGTAAAGCCAACCAGACCCGCTTTTGGCTTACCGCCGATACCCGTCGCGCCTTCGTCACGGATTTCACCGCCTGAGCCAGTCGATGCGCCCGGCCATGGAGAGATTGCCGTTGGGTGGTTGTGCGTTTCTACCTTCATCAAGATGTGCGTATCTTCATGGTGGTACGTGTATTGACGAGATTTAGGGTCAGGGAAGAAACGCCCCGCTTTAGAACCTGTCATAACGGCTGCGTTGTCTTTGTATGCAGACAGTACATAGTCAGGTGTCGTTTCAAAAGTGTTTTTGATCATTTTGAACAAAGACTTAGGTTGATCTACCCCGTCGATAGTCCAATCTGCGTTAAAAATTTTGTGGCGACAATGCTCTGAGTTCGCCTGAGCAAACATCATCAATTCAATGTCGTTTGGGTTACGCCCAAGCTTAGTAAAGTTCTCTACCAAGTAATCAATTTCATCTTCTGCGAGTGCCAAGCCAAGGGAAACGTTTGCCTCTTCAAGCGCAAGACGACCGCCAGCTAAGATATCAACATGTGCGACAGGCTTAGGCTCTGCAACAGTAAATAATGCTGATGCGGCTTCAAATTCTGTGAATACTGTTTCCATCATGCGGTCGTGAATTAACGCTTTAACAGCGTCAGCTTGAGCTTCTGATAGAACAACTGAAGATTCGACATAATAAGCCGTACCACGCTCTAGACGTTTCACTTTATCCAGACCACAGTTAACAGCGATATCGGTAGATTTAGAAGACCAAGGCGAGATAGTGCCAGGACGAGGCGTGACAAGAAGTAGAAGACCTTCAGGCTCATGCTCTTCGATGGTTGGGCCGTAAGTTAGTAACTTTTCAAGTTTTTCTAACTCTTGGTCATCAAGGTCTGACTTTAGATCGGCAAAGTGCATAAACTCGGCATAAATGCTAGTTACAGGCAGATCTTGTTCACGACAAAGTTCCAGTAGTTTATTAACACGAAACTCAGAAAGAGCTGGGGAGCCACGCAAAATTCTCATGTGCTTAGGTCTCTTATGCAATTGATTAAGGTGATATTGGAATAAATTCAGACACTTAAAATAAGCCCTGTCGAACCTATGCCGATTCCACCTCGTCATTGCGAGCGCATTATATAGTAATTGTTTTTGTGATGTAACACCAAAAGCAACCGTTTGCGTCATTTTTTTTGTCAAATTTGAATTACAACTAAAATGTCGATAAAACACACAATGTCACGTTATAAGTGTGTGATTCACTTTGCCCCATGAGCTCGCTTTGATATAAAGGCAAATAGAAATTTTCCAAGATGTACCTATTAATGCAAATAAGTCACTTCAACCGGCTCAAGCGCAGTGCTCTAATTTTAGTTTCTGTTCTTTTGCTCTCAGCTTGCCAGATTGAGTCGGAGCCCAAAAGTGAATTTGAAAAAATTCAAGAACGTGGTGTGCTTCGTGTTGGCACGCTAAACAATCAGCTTTCCTACTACATAGGTCCCGATGGTCCCGCAGGGTTGGATTACGAATTGGCGCGTCAGTTTGCGGAACAGCTCGGCGTCAAACTCGAGATTAAACCAGCCTTTCGCCAGGCTGAGCTTTTTCCTGCTCTTAAGAAAGGAGATATCGATATCATCGCTACGGGTTTAAATCAAACGTCACAAGCAGTCAAACGATTTAGACCAGGCCCTGCCTATTATTATGTAAGCCAACAAGTGGTATATAAAAAAGGGCAACTTCGACCACGTGATATCGAACAACTCATTGAATACCAAGCCTCGAAAGACGACGAGTCCGACGAAGATACAAATGCAGGCGCTCAAACATTAAAGATCGTTGAACAATCGCAATATGTTCCGACCCTAACAGCGTTAAAGAAGCAGTATCCAGAACTTCAGTTTGAAATTGTTGGTGATGCTGACACGAGAGACTTACTCAAATACGTATCGACGGGTGAGTTACGTTTTACTGTGACTGATTCGGTGGAACTTTCCCTTGCTCAACGCCTTTACCCCGATCTTGCGCTCGCGTTTGAACTTACAGAAGATCAACCTGTGTCTTGGTTTACTCGACGT
Source organism: Vibrio sp. 1751 (assembly GCF_033339895.1). Classification (NCBI taxonomy): domain Bacteria; kingdom Pseudomonadati; phylum Pseudomonadota; class Gammaproteobacteria; order Vibrionales; family Vibrionaceae; genus Vibrio; species Vibrio sp. 1751. The sequence goes on along the minus strand of NZ_JAWOVM010000082.1, from coordinate 2,394 downwards.
TCTGAAGACGAAAGCTTGTATGCGATGCTGATAGAGTTTTTCGGTAACATCAAACAATCAGGAGAACTGTCCACCCTCGAAGAAAAGTACATTGGTCATATTGAAGCATTTGACTACGTTGATACTCGCGCATTCATTCGAGCTCTGGATGACAAATTGCCTAAATGGGCACCTTTATTCCAAAAATACAGCGAAGAGTTCGACTGGCGATTAATTGCAGCATTGGCTTATCAAGAGTCACATTGGAAACCAACAGCAAAATCGCCAACGGGTGTTAGGGGGATGATGATGCTTACTCTGCCAACAGCGAAAAGCGTCGGGGTAACAAACCGTTTAGACCCTGAGCAATCTGTTCGTGGTGGTGTCGAGTATTTACGTCGCATTGTAGGTCGCGTGCCTGATAGCATCAACGAGCATGAAAAAATATGGTTTGCGTTAGCTTCATACAATATTGGTTACGGCCACATGATGGACGCACGACGACTCACCAAAGCACAAGGTGGCGATCCGAACGCTTGGGCCGATGTAAAAGACAGGCTGCCTTTACTTCGTCAGAAGCGCTATTACAGCCAAACTCGCTATGGGTACGCCAGAGGCGATGAAGCGCGTAATTACGTAGAAAATATTCGACGTTACTACCAATCCATCATTGGTCATGTCAGCCAACAGCTAGCGATTGATGAGAATAGCGATGACTTGCAAGTGATTCCGCCGCTCAACCCCGACATTTTGATATCGGGCGCAGTAGAGACCGTCGTAGAACAAGTCTCTGGCGCTTCTGACGTCACGGTTGAAGAAGACACCGAACAAGAAAGCATTGAAGAATAAACCCGCGGTAAACTAAAAAATGACGAGCCTATGAAGCTCGTCATTTTTGTTGAGTCCTAACGAAAACTTATCTAGAATCCAATATTCTGAGTGACACCAACCACACTCAACCATTCCTTTGGTTGGTCGCCTTTTCTTTATCGTTAGTAAAACTGATTGCTTTGTAACCACATGGTTTAGCTCACTTGATGAAGCGGCGCCTTCGGCTACACTCTGCCGAAATAACGTCACTCCTATTATTAAGCATCGTATTGAAATTGTTTGCTGGCTCTGTGCAATGCAGAAGTCAAATGAAGAACGTTTAAACCATACAATGTTTAGTGCGATTATCGAGCCTATTGCCAAGCATCGATGAGCCGCGCTTTACTGGTATAAGTCTTGTCTGCAGGAGGTTTTGAATATGAGAAGACGTAGAGTGCAGTCAAAGCGTTTAAATAACACAGTAGCTGCTATCCGACGTAAACGTAAACTGACATGTATGAAAAAGAAAGTAAGTTCACGTAATCGTGTTTTTGTACATTTAGTCAATCACTAGTGCGTCCAAGCAAACATCTACCACGTTGTAGGTGTTTGCTAGCCCTCACTACTCCCACTACCTTGCTCGCTCTCTCGATTTTCTAATGCTTTTTGTGCTTGCTTCTTCGCTTTAATTTCCTTTCGGCGGCGCTTAAAAAACGCTTGTAGCTGAGTACGGCACTCATTTTCTAGCAGCCCCTTTTCAACTAAGGTGTAATGGTAAGCGGCTTGGCTTTCAAACAAATTAAGCACTGTTCCTGCTGCTCCAGCTTTTAAATCTGGCGCTCCAAAAACAACCCGCTTAACGCGGCTATGCAATAAGGCTCCGGCACACATTGGGCATGGCTCAAGTGTTACATATAACGTCGTATCCAGAAGGCGGTAATTTTCTAGCTTTTGGCCTGCTTTACGCAGCGTTTGGATCTCAGCATGTGCGGTAGCGTCATTAGTACCAATAGAGCGATTCCACCCCTCAGCGATAATTTCACCATCTTTGACAAGCACTGCGCCAACAGGTACTTCCCCCTCAGCTTCTGCTTGCTCAGCAAGCTCCATCGCTCTGCGCATAAACAATTCATCTTGAGGGGTAAACGGATGGTTAGACAAAGGAGGCTCCAAAGAAACAAAAAACGATTGAAGTCGGGAATTTTATCACCAACTTCGGTTTCACTACAGCAACACATCACGGGACAAAGTCTGCAACCCCAAAAAACCTAGTTACAAGACCTATCGATGTTCGTTGTGCGAGAACAAAAAAGCGCAGATCGAAGACCTGCGCTTTTCGGCTGCCAATTAGTGGCTTTCACACCCTACACGTTTTTACATTGTGTAAGTGTAAGGAGCTTGAATGCCTAGCGGGATACCTACCATCCAATAAGCAACTAGGAAGATAGACCAACCGATCAGCATTGCGATCGAGAATGGCATCATTAGTGACGCAAGCGTACCGATACCAGCCGACTTCACATAACGCTGACAGTAAACCACTACAAGAGGGAAAAATACCATTAGAGGCGAAATGATGTTCGATACAGAGTCACCCACACGGTA
>NZ_JAWOVM010000081.1:0-17213 GCF_033339895.1 Vibrio sp. 1751 | reverse complement strand
CAATCTCTGATCTGGAGCATTACATTGCAATTTAGCTTCGATATCTTGAACTCAAAATGAACAAGTTTCAAGAAGGGGAAGCAATTATCCATAAACATTTGGTCTAAGCAAGGGTTCAAAATTAGCTAGTGCTAATGAAATCCAAGTAATAAGACCGCCATCACTTAAACTGGTTCAATTTCTTTTAAATGTCGTTGCGCAGAAAAACGCGCCGCAATACATCCCAAAAGACTCCCAATGATGATTAATAACAAAGATTCATCCCAACTTAGACCAATCAGGCGGAACTGGCTATCGTACAACGCAGCAAGGTCTTCCACCGCACTATTCATGACAATGGTCACTAAAGCCGTTACCAACCACGCAATAGTGGCACCTAACACGCCAAACCACATGCCTGTGTACAAGTAAGGGCGCAGAATAAAACTGTCCGTCGCACCGATCAGTTTCATGGTTTGAATCTCTTCTTTATTCGCCAGCACATTAAATCGCAATGTATTGCCAACGATTAAAAATACCGCACCGAGCATCAGTACTGTCAGGGTAATGACAATAATACTCGCGAGAGTTTTGATGGCATCAAGACGCGCCAGCCAGTCTTCGTCAAGTCTCACGTCGGTCACATCTTGTTGCTCTCGAACGTCTTTGGCTAATGACTGAATATCACTTTTTAGCTCCGAATCTGGCGTAATCACCAACACACCAGGTAGCGCATAGCCACTTAAAAGACTGATAGCTTGGTCGAACCCTGCATATTGGCTTAAATCAGATAGACCTTGTTGCGGTGAAATATATTCTACCTCTTTTACCAAAGGCCAAGTTTCAATTTGATCTTTGAGAACCATCACTCGCGCATCCGGCATGCCTTCAACTAAGTAAGCACTAACTTGTGAAGGAGAAGCGACATCTTCTGCTGCCCCCGCAACGTTTTTCCCCAATAGATACAAACAAGCTGGCATGGCAAGTGCCATGGAGATGACCGCTAGGGTCAGAATGTTGCCTAGTGGTCGTTGCCATAAGGCGCTAAAAGAGGATTTAGCTTGTTTTGCGTGGACAGAGAAAAAACCATCGGTATTCGCACGCTTGGCACTACGGCCTTTCCCCTTCTTTTGGGAGTGCTTGTTACCTGCCATAGTCTTCTACCTCACTTAGGAAGCCTTGGTTCAATTCAAAATGACGATACTGTGGGCGAGTGTTTACTAACCCCACATCGTGCGTGGCAAGTAAGATTGTCACGCCCGCACGGTTAAATTCTTCGAATAGACGCAACACACGGTTGGATAATTCTGGGTCAAGGTTACCCGTAGGCTCATCAGCCACCAGCAACGTTGGTCGATTAACCACAGCACGGGCAATACCGACGCGCTGTTGTTCACCACCAGAAAGTTGACTAGGTAGACAACGAGCTTTATCGAGTAAGCCCGTTTTATCTAACGCCGCAGAAACACGGCGTTTGATTTCGTTTTCAGAAATCGATTCGATACGCATTGGCAGAGCGACATTGTCGTACACACTGCGATCCATCAATAGGCGATGATCTTGAAAAACAATCCCAATATTGCGGCGCAAAAAAGGGATGTCTTTGCCTGGAATACGCGTGATGTCGTGGCCATTAAAATGGATTTTGCCATCGGTTGGTCGCTCTATCGCGCAGATCAATTTCAGCAAGGTACTTTTACCAGCCCCGGAATGTCCGCCTAAAAACGCCATTTCACCGCGCCTCAGGTGAAAATCGACTTTTTGCAGTGCTTGTCGACCACCTCGGTAAGCTTTGCTTACTTGCTGAAATTTGATCACCGTTGATTTCCTCTAACTCTTTTTATTCTTCACGACTAAACAGTGCGTCAATAAACTCTTGAGTTTCAAATGGACGCAAGTCTTCGATACCTTCACCCACACCAATGTAACGAATTGGAATACCGAACTGATCAGCAATAGCGAAAATTACGCCGCCCTTGGCTGTACCATCCAGCTTAGTCAAAGTAATCCCGGTTAGAGGGGCAACATCACTGAAAAGTTTCGCTTGGCTAATGGCATTTTGTCCTGTACCTGCGTCAAGCGTTAGCATGATCTCATGTGGTGCAGATTCATCAATTTTCTTCATCACACGTACAATCTTACGCAGCTCTTCCATTAGGTTCGCTTTGTTCTGTAGACGACCTGCTGTATCAGCAATCACCACATCCACACCACGTGCTTTTGCCGCTTCAATCGCATCATAGATAACAGAGGCACTGTCTGCGCCAGTATGTTGAGCAATCACAGGAACATTATTACGTTCACCCCACACTTGTAGCTGCTCAACCGCTGCGGCACGGAAAGTATCGCCCGCTGCAAGCATCACTTTTTTGCCTTGAGTTTGGAACTGCTTCGCTAGCTTACCGATGGTCGTGGTTTTACCCACGCCATTTACACCCACCATCAAGATGACGTAAGGCGTTTTGTTGCTATCGATTTCTAGTGGCTGTTCGACTTTAGAAAGAATCTCAGCCATTTCTTCTTTCAACAAACCATAAAGGGCTTCGCCGTCTTTCAGATCGCCACGTGTGGCTTTTTCTGTCAGGTTGTTGATGATTTTTGTTGTGGTATTCATGCCCACATCAGCAATAAGCAGTTGCTCTTCTAGCTCTTCAAATAAGTCTTCATCGATTTTCTTACCGCTGAACAGACCGAAGAAGCCAGCACCAATATTTGCTTTTGTTCGGCTTAGGCTGCGTTTAAGACGAGCAAAAAAGCTTTCTGTTGGCTTTTCTTGTTCTTGAACACGAGGCGCGGCCGATACGACTTCTGGCTCCTCTGCTTCTGCTTCTGCTTCTGCTTCTGCTTCTGCTGGGGCAGTCTCTGATTGTTTCGCTTCTTCTTCAAGTTCTGGCGTAGCTTCCGCTTGCTCAGCAACCGCTTCGGTTTGCTGCTCTTCAGAAGGCGCTTCCACTGCTTCTTCTTTTACTGTTTCTTCAGTTTTTGGTTTTGGGCTTTGTTCTTCGTCACCAAAACCTAGCCACGAAAGTAATCCGCGCTTCTTTTTTTCCGTCATCTGGGGCTATCCTAGATTGTTCTTTTATCTATTAATGACTCTTTTTTGACAAGATTATTATCTGTCTAAAAAAGGCTAATGACAAAGTTCTGAAAACTTTCCGATTAGGTAATTCTAATCTTATTAGTGTTACACTCTGTCATCTTGAATATTCTGGGCTGTATCCAAGCTCCAAGCTCATTGCTTGGGCGATTAGATATAGTATCACTTTATTAGCGGTCAAAAAATCTATGGTAAGACGTCGCCAGCAAAACTCATCACAAAAAAAGCCAACAACGGGCTTTGTTCGCATTATTAGTGGCTTATGGAGAGGCAGAAAACTTCCTGTACACGATGCTGAAGGCTTACGCCCCACGACAGATCGCGTCAAAGAAACGCTGTTTAACTGGTTAGCTCAAGATGTACCACAGGCAAAATGTCTCGACTTATTTGCTGGCTCTGGCGGCTTGGGATTTGAGTCAGCTTCGCGCCAAGCAGAGCAAGTGACCATGGTTGAGCTAAACCCACAAGCTTTCCAACAGTTACAAAAGAATGTTGCCTCTCTTAACGCGAACAACATCCAAGTGGTAAATACCGACGCACTGAGTTTTTTGAAGCAACCGGGTTCTGCTCACCATGTGGTGTTTATTGACCCACCGTTTCGCAAAGGTCTATTGGATGAGACCGTGGCTCTGCTAGAACAAAATGGCTGGCTCGCGGAAGATGCGATGATTTATATTGAAACAGAAAAAGAACTCAATATTGCCGACTTACCAGAAAACTGGCAATTACATCGAGAAAAAACAGCAGGCCAAGTGAGCTATCGTCTGTACGAACGTACCTCCGCATAACGCCTCGATTTAAAAGGATACTTAAATGAAAGCACTAATTATGCTGGCCAAAGCGGCTATCGCCTTTGTTTGGTTAGTATTAATCCTAAATATTTTTATGCCCTTTCCCGGCAATGCCGCGATTGCGCTATACATCATGACCGCTTTTTTGTTCATCATGCACGGTTTACAAATGGCCATCTTCATTGGTGCATTTGGCGACAAAATAAAAATGAGCAGTTGGGAAAAATATTCAATCCTGATTTTTGGTATTTTTGCCCTACTCGATATTCGTCGTAAACACATGATGTAATCGCTCAGATACGAAAAAGCCGCTCTTGTGAGCGGCTTTTTTTCTGCGTTTCGTTCGTCACCCAATGTAACTTTTTACACCATCCAAGAACATTTGAGTGGAGATCATCACCAGTAACAAGCCCATTAAGCGTTCTACCGCCTTCAAGCCACGTTCACCCAACAAGCGATTAAAGAAGCCATAAAACATCAGTATAAAAAATGTTGCGCCCCACGCAATTACGACTGATGCTGACATTTCCAACATTTTCTCTGGATGTTGCGAAGACAGTAAAAGCAAGGCTGCAATCACTGAAGGGCCCGCGATCATAGGAATGGCCATCGGAACAATAAAGGGCTCCTCGCCTGCTGCCAGTCCAGTAATGCTGCCAGCACTCGGGAAAATCATCTTAATCGCAATAATGAAGAGAATAATGCCACCTGAAATGCTGAGCGTTTCTGGCTGGACATGCAAAAAACTTAAGATGCTTTGTCCTGCAAACAGAAATAGCATCAAGATCAGTAAGGCAAACAGTAGTTCACGAATCAATACCTTACGACGACGCTTGGGATCGATATGTTTGAGAATAGACAACACAATCGGCAAGTTACCGAGAGGGTCCATGATTAGAAACAGCATGGTCGCTGCAGAAAGAATGTCCATATTCTGGCCTCACCTAAAAAATGGCGGCCAGTGTATAGCAAACTGACAACATGAGTATATGACTGAGGGCGAAAACACCATAGTCACCCTCGATCTTAGCCGCCGTTTAGTGATTGCAAACTCGCGCCATATTGACCACAAACTTACCTTCAAGCTCACGAATTTTGTCGCGCTTGAGCAAAAATGCTAGTAATGCATCTAAGTCTAGATCATTCAGTTTACAGGTGTGAAAGCGAACGCTAGCACCAAAGTGCTGTGTGAGGGCTTCGCGATCCATTGGTGTTTCTCTAAGTAGGTTTAGCAGCTCGTGAGCATGGATTTCACTCATTATTGACTCCAGTTATTAAGAACAATGCGTTCAGTCTACTGAAATCCTCAAGAGCTGCTTTGACTTAAATTAGTAAATGATTGAGGCAACAATGAGGGCATGAGCAAAAAAGTAACTGCCACTCACCCACAAATAGGCGTGTTTCATCGGTTTTCGATAACCGTGTATCGCGTATGCCAGCGCCGAATAGATCAAAACTAAGGTTCCGCTAAAGCCGATAGCATTGGCGTAACTCGGCACTTGTAACCAAACTTCACCGGCTGCCCAAGCAAGTTGAACCAGCATCATCCCCATGATCACAACAGGGAATACCAGAGAGTCGAGTTGAGGCAGCAACAAAAAGAACGCCACGATACTCGCTGCAAGCAGCAGGGCCAACAGCCACCAGACAATCTCACCATTAAGCTGCACCCAAAATGACTTGCTGTAGCATACCTGGGCAACCAGATAAGCCGTAAAATAGATTAGCTTACGAGTTTTAAACGAGTGCAGCGTATCTGCCACCATAGACACAATCAGCCCACCCGCAATCCAGTAGGTATATGTTGCGGATGCACCTTGAGTTAACACCAACACAAGAAGAAGTAGCAGAGTAAAGATTTTAAACACGAGGGATTGTGTCGGGTTAGCTTGCTTTGCTCCCAACACGGAATACACACCTGATAGCCCTATCGCCAGCCAACTCCACATGCAGTATACACCTTTTACTTAAACTCGCCGCTAGTCTAGGTAGACCAGTTTTGATGTAAAGACACAATCTACGAAAGTTGGATCTCGCTAGCGATTCGAAACATTTTGTAACCCTCAGCCTACGTAATAATAAAGCCGATGAGCCTGAATGATGCCACTAAACATTGGGGCCAAGCTTTGCTCATCAGCCGAACCCATCAAATCACACGACACAATAACCAACGCTTTCTAAAACTATTTAACTGAAAAACAGATAAGTGCTCCAGGTAAGCCGCCATTTCACAAACTGACGATTAAACCACCAGGATGTATGTAATGCAGGCAACAAGAATAAATAACAGACACAAAATAGAAAATAGTCTTAGTAGAGCTCTAAGAGAGGAGGAACTACTGATGATTAGGGGTAAAAACTAAGAAAACTGACCTTAATTCAGTAAAAAAAACATCAGACAAGAAAAGTAAGTCAATGATAAATAAAATCATAATTTCAATAACAGATAAAAGTGCGGACTTCATAAACCATAAAATCACTAAACACTTTTGAAGCCCATATTTTCTCATAAGGTAAGAAAATCTCACTCCATGCTTTCGATTTGACGATGTAACCTCATAGCACATTTTTTAATTTTCTCAATTTTTGAGAAATACAGACAAAATAAAGACCCAACATACCATTCGAAACAAAAAACAATTACAAAGCCAACACCACAAACCATTTAACATTATAAAATCATATACTTAAAACAAAAAAGGATAGAAATATAACAATGTGAACACTTTAAATACAGCACAAAAAACATAGTTTCATTAGTCAGAATCATGTAAAACCAGACAAGTTAAGTGTGGTTTTTGAAAAGATTAACGAGCATATGTTGATCAAACCCCAAAAACAGTGCTATATTAAATTCATCGAGTTCATCAAAGATTAAGGGGTAGTGTTATGATTTCATCTTCTCAAAAACAAGGGCTGGTTATGATTGCAGTGGTTGTGGGTTTAATGACACTGCCAATGATGTACTAACCCAATGATTTAAAATAAAAAAGGACGCAAATGCGTCCTTTTTTATTTATCTGTATAGCTCTACTGAATGTGCTTAGACAAAATATCCCAGTGCATATAGTAGAAACCAAGAGCGGCCAGCGTAATCAACGTCATTAGCAAAATTGCTGTACGCCAAATAAAGCGAGAGCTTCTTGGTGTCAGCTCTTTTTCACAAGCATCACATGCCGCCATAAAGCCTTTACGATCATCCAGCTTGTAATCGTCTTCGTGCACCACTTTGTTACGCACGGTTGCGATGAATCGAAGCTTTGCTATCACGTCATGCGGTAAACGTTCTTCACAACTATTAATAAGTTGGTGCAACCCTTTCCCTTCTGCATGGTACTGAGTACGCAAAAGTTTTTCGATCGTTCGGGTACGCATGACTACTTTTTCAATATCTGACATCGTAACCCTCCTTACCAGACCCTTCCTATGTTCATTATTTTTATTCTTCTATAAATTTAGAGCTTTTTCGAGCCGTTAAGTGCAATTTTACTTTCAATTTGTGCCCTTGAGCTCATATAGCCTAACAAGTGAAAGCCGCTTCGTTCAGCTTTAGTGACTTCGCTTGCAGATGAAGCGACGATTTCATCGTGCATCATTAAGATAAATCGTGAAGTGCGCCGAATAATCTCCATATCCCTTTCATTAGATTATGAATAAGCTACCTCAACTCATCGTTTCGTCAGCGAGTTCTGTAGAATGGGACCCGATAAAACATTGGAGGTTAATATGCCAATCTCACTTATTGTCGCCCTATTCGCCCTTATTGCCTTGGGCGCGTGGGTGTTTTTCCGTTTTTATAGTAAGCACTATGTGGGCGAAGACGCTCCAGAGCAAAGCGCGCAGGTAACGGTTTTAGATAAACAAGCGATAGACATACCAAACGCACCACCAGGTCAAGACGATCAAGAGTATTGGATTTACGTTCAACGTGGTTCTATCGGTCCAAAGCGTGAATTCCAAATTGGAGTGCATTACTACCATGCACTCAACCCTGGAGATAAGGGAACACTGACCTATCGCGGCAACAAGTTCCTTCACTTCGCTATCAAACGTTAAGGCAGTAACCAACGAGTCTTGGCAGAACGAGAAAAGAGATAGCTCATCGCCAAGGCTCCAGATCCACTTAGAACGATCCAGACTGGAATCACCCAAGCAGGATGTCCTGTGTACCAACCGAACTCTTTCATCGGCCATAAGAAAATAGGGTGAAGTAAGTAAATCCCCAAGCTGTGCTGACTGATCACACTGACCGCTTTTTGTACTTTTGGTGATAAGCCTTCACCAAAGTAACGCCCGATCATAAAAATCATCGAAGCCGCTAGAATCACATTCAGTGTTTTATAAGAGAGCCAGCGCCCAACCGTATACTTCTCCGCCTCTAAGCTATTTGTCACAACCATCGTAAAGGTCACTGCCAACGCCACGAGTCCTAGCCCAACAAATAAGGTCACCATAGAGCGATTCAAAGGTACCTTTTGAAATAAAACATACCCCAGTGGAAGGTAACCCATATAAAGCCACATCTGATTACTCCAAGGGCCATCAATCTTGAACAAGAACAGAGTGCTGGTGAAAAGCCAAAATGCGAGATAGGTATACAAGACGTTGTCATCCACGTTGCGTACCATCCATTGAAACAGCGGAATCACAAAATACAGTGGTATAAAGTAATAGAAAAAGCCGAGATGGTAATACGTTGCGTGGAATGGGCTATTGCTTAATACCTCTTTTACGGTTTCAAAATCAAAGCCTTGAGAAGTCCAACCTGAAAGGTATGCATAAAACATCGACCAAATAAGAAATGGAACTAAAACTTTGCCCAAACGCCTTTTGATATAATACTTACCGTCAAATGGTCGAGTGTCACTGAGCATTAGCGCTCCGGTGATCAAAATAAAAACTGGCACTGCCCAGCGGGTTACGCTATTCACGCCTACCGCTGTCAGCCATTGGTCAAATGGAATCACTCCTAACTCATTTCGATACGGTGCCAAGACGTGAATGGCGATCACTGCTACCGCTGCGAAGCAGCGCAATAAATCAAAAAACAGAACCCTTTCTCTCATACCTTTCCCTACTTTGAGTCGCTTATCGTTTATAGCATAGGGTAAATCTCAACCAGTGAAATGGTTAACAATCTGTTTTTGCTTATTTTTAACTCAACAATGACCTACAACGGAGATTTCATCACCACTCTAATCACTTAACGAGAACCAAAAACCAAGCATCAGTATTCACTCTCGATTCCAAACCGACACAATCTGATTACAGCAAACGGCGCATAAGAAACAAAAATGGCTCCGATTTGGAGCCATTTATACCATCTACAGATAGCGATACTGGGGATAGTTACGCAGTAGCAACATCAGCTTTTGGCAACTTAATTGAAATCAGCGTCGTCAGTGCCAAGAAAGCAAAAGAAACCCATAAGCACGCTGCAAGACCAGCCTCTTGGTAGATCCAACCCGATAATACCGTGCCAATCAAACGTCCCATCGCATTGGCCATGTAGTAAAAACCGACATCCAACGAGACGCCATCGCCTTTAGCGTAGCTCACTATCAAGTACGAGTGCAGCGAAGAGTTAATGGCAAACACAGCGCCAAAAATCATCAAACCTACCACAATCACCAATTCAGGCTGCCAACCGATTTGCACACCATAAGCAATACCAGCCGTAATTAACGCTAGGATTCCTGCCCACACCAATGCTGCACTACCATCAGGCACACGACCTTGCGCTTTGCCAGTAATACGCGGCGCAAAGCCTTGCACAAACCCATAAGCAATGACCCACGCTGCGAGAAAGCTACCAACCCACAAGTGATCCCAGCCAAACACGCTACCAAGATAAATAGGCAGAGCAACGACAAACCACACATCACGAGCACCAAACAAGAACATGCGTGCTGCGGATAAAATGTTTATCGATTCAGACTTGGAGAATATTTGGCGAAACTTAGGTTTACTCTTTGCTTTACCCATGTCCGCTTCTAGCCAGATCATGCTGCAAACAAACACTAATGTAAGTACACCCGCCATAATAAACATCGAGTTTTGAAAACCCACCCAAGACAGCAGCAAGCCACCAACAAAAAAGCCCGCTCCTTTGAGTGCATTCTTCGAGCCAGTCAAAATCGCTACCCATTTATAGAGCGCACCTTGCTGTTCGTCTGGTACTAGCGTTTTAATCGCGCTCTTAGCACTCATTTTGTTCAGATCTTTGGCAATCCCCGACAGAGCTTGCGCTGCCATCACCCAAGGAATGGTCAGCCATGCATTTGGTACTGCGAGCATCAGCAACGCAAACACTTGCATCGCTAAACCAATGTTCATGGTTTTATTTAGGCCTAACCTTGCGCCCAACCAACCACCAACCAGGTTTGTCACCACACCAAAAAATTCATAGAAAAGAAACAGTGAGGCAATAGCTAACGTGGAATAACCTAAGTCATGAAAATAGAGCACCACCAGCATACGCAGTGCGCCATCGGTCACCGTAAAGTTCCAATAGTTAAACGTCACTAACATGTACTGACGAATACTTTTGCTTAATTGAGAAATCATATTGACCTCATATGTACAGCGATAGAAGCATTTAGATCATCATGTTCTAAATACTTTCTAACCTGTACAGCAACATTGACCAATATAATGTTGCTGTGATTTTTAAAAAATGCCCCAACATCAATAAAAAGCAAAATACACCTTAAAAACAATGCATTAGTTAATATTAATGGCTTTTTTTGTAAACAGTCGTATCCTGAAGAAGCTCGAATTTAGCTTTTGGATCATAATGAACCAAAAGCTATTTAAGCTGATCAAGCGTCTTGAGCCACGCGTTCGATGTACTCAACTTGCACAGGTTTTGTAAATGCACCAGGGCGCAATGCCTGCACTTCTCGCACGATATCTTCTAACTGCCATTCCTTTTCTAGGAGTAGGTGAGCAGCGAACAAACCTGTGCGCCCCGAACCACCCATGCAATGCATCGCAACTTTGCCACCTTGAGCAAGAATCGCGTGCAGTTCCGGACTGGCTTGTTGCCACTTCGTCGCAAATTCTTCATTTGGTGCGCAGTCGTCTTCAATCTCGATCTGGAACCATTTCATACCCAGTTGCTGAGTGGCTTCACCCAATGCAGAGACATTCTTCGCAGCTAATTCACTATCATCTAATGCAGTAACGACCGCTTGAACACCCTGCTCTTTCAACTGTTCTAACGACGCATGCAAATCGACACCTTTCGTTCCTGGGCACGGTGTTAAGATTAAAGCACCGGAGTCCAAATCTAATTGCCATGTAGGATGAGACATTGTGACCCCCTTTTAAGCCAAACCAACGTTACGAACCAGCTCTGCTGTGCGCGTTGCATAACCCATTTCGTTATCGTACCAAGCGTAAATCTTAACCATACGAGAACCCACAACCATGGTTGATTGCGCATCAACGATGGTTGAACGTTGGTCGCCTTTATAATCGATAGAAACTAAAGGACGCTCTTCGAAGCCAAGGATGCCTTTCAAATCACCTTCAGATGCTTCTTTTAACAGTGCATTCACTTCTTCTGCTGTGGTATCACGCTTCACATCAAAAATGATGTCTGTTAACGATGCGTTTGCTAGAGGTACGCGAACCGCATGACCATTAATTTTGTCTTTTAATTCTGGGAAAATTTCGACAATCGCCTTCGCGCTACCCGTCGTAGTCGGGATAAGGCTCATGCCGCATGCTCTTGCACGGCGTAGATCTTTGTGTGGCGCATCCAAAATAGTTTGCGTATTCGTCAGGTCGTGAATGGTCGTAAAAGAAGATTGTTCGATACCCAATTTCTCATGAATGACTTTAACCACAGGTGCGATACAGTTAGTCGTACACGAAGCCGCTGTCACGATACGATGTTTTTCAGGGTCGAAAATATGGTCGTTCACGCCCACCACAATGTTCGCGATACCTTCTTCTTTCACAGGTGCGCTTACCACGACACGTTTCACGCCTTGCTCTAGGTATTTATTCAGGAATGATGTTTTGCGATGTACGCCTGTCGCTTCAATCACAACATCACAATCAGACCAGTTCACCGCATCGATATCGCGTTGTTGAGTCGTGGCGACACGCTTGCCGTTGATGACGAGCTCACTGCCTTCGACCTGAACTCCATGATGCCAACGACCTTGCACTGAATCGAATTCTAATAAGTGACCAAGCGTAGCGGCGTCACCTGCGACATCGTTGATTAACACAAACTCCAATTCTGGCCAATCAAATGCCGCTCGCAGCGCTAAGCGACCAATTCGGCCAAAGCCATTAATTCCTACTTTAATTGTCATAGTTTTACCCTCTAATCTTCTACCTTGAATCTCTATTCGCTGTTAACAGCAAGCCTCACGACTTTTATCGTGTAAGCGTGTGATGTCGTCTTGGTATTCCTGCTTCAAACAGTTTGATGCCACTAAGTCTTCAATTAACTTTCGCATCCAACCTGGTAATTGCTGTGATAACTCGTAATACACCCATTGCCCTTGGCGTTTATCCACCAAGATGCCACTGGATCGTAACTGAGCAAGATGACGAGAAACTTTCGGCTGGCTCTCTTGTAGAGCAAACGCCAAATCGCCAACGCAAGTTTCACCTTCACGGGCCACGAGCATTAAACAACGTACGCGTGTTTCATCGGATAACAGCTTAAAAAACTGATGTGGAAGCATAATGAACATACCTATATATGGATATGCGTATATGTTTATTTAATTAAGATATATCGTCAAGAGGAAACCGTCCATCGTCATAAAAGTTTCACATCTAACGAACAGCTTGATTGTAAAGAGAGAGATTCAAAGAGATAAAAGATAAGACAAGAAATTATGCAGTCGCGATGCTTTGACTCCAGCGAGCCGCTTCACCTAAGGAGAGCTTCACTTCCTCTAAAGGCAACCCCAATTGCATCGTGATTTTTTCAACCCCTGACCAATCGGCACGCTCGTAGCACTCTTCGAGGGAAATAAGTGCACCATAAACCCCTTTGCGATGTAATAGCGCTTGTTGTACTGAATGACTAAGCGGTAACTGCCTAACTAAAGATTCCACCGAAAGATCCAGCAGCGCATCTAGAATCGACAGCAAACCAACCATGAAACCTTGCTCGTTGAGGTGAGAGAATGGCTGATAGCGCGACATCAATTGGCAAAATTGAGCTCGTTGCAATGAAAGGTGATACAGCTCTCGAGGCTTGTTACTGGAGATATACGATGCCACAACCAAAGAGACAAACTGCTTAAGGTTATCCTGGCCAAGATAAATCAATGCCTGACGAAAAGAGCTGATTTCGACAGCCAAATTCGGCGCTTGCGTATTTACAAAACGCAATAATTTATATGACAACGCGACATCTTGCGTAATGATGGACTCGATACGAGTAAAGTCAGGCTCAGGAGCACAAACTTCACGAAACAGTTGCAATGCCAACACTTGCTCAGGACTGACGTATTTAGTCTGCGAGACGAGTGGCTTGCTAAAAAAATAACCTTGGAAAAATTTAAAGCCAGCCGCTTTCGCTTGCTCAAACTCTTCTGCGGTTTCAACACGTTCTGCTAAAAAGTGGTATTTGACGCGTTTGGCAAGGTGTGTTTTGACCAGTTCACAGGCCTTTTCGAGCCCCATCGCCATAATGTCGAGCTTCACAATATGCACATATGGCAAAAAACGACGCCATTCTGGTGTTAGGGTGAAGTCATCCAAAGCGATCAAGTAACCTTCTCGATAAAACTCACGAATCGCATCAAGAAGCTCATCCGTAGGTTGGCACGTTTCCAACACTTCGATGACAATTTTGTTTTTCGGCAAACTGCGCGGCAAACGTCGCACCAAGCTTTGATGAGGAAAGTTAATAAAGCATCTTGAAGAGGCAATCACTGGGTTAGTACCCAGTGATAGGAAGTTTTCGACGATCAGTCGGTATGTCGCTCGATTTGAATCAATATGTGAAGGGTATGCGTTACTCTCCCCGTCTCGAAACAACAATTCATAACCCAGCGTCTGTCTTTTTCGGTTAAAGATCGGCTGGCGAGCGACATACGTTGTATTCATGCTAAAGAAGGACCTATAAATGGCTTATGACTTTGCAGCTGCTAATAATGCACCACAACCCATGAACATTGAACCGAATACTTTGTTTATTTTTCCCATGATTTTATCGGAGCGAATAAAGCGTCCCATTTGTGCTGCCAAGCTCGTGTAACCCAACATTACACACGCATCAATCACGACCGTAGTGACGCCAAGCACCAACAGTTGCGTGATTTGGTCTTTTGCCGGGTCAATAAACTGCGGGAACAACGCCACCAGAAAAACAATCGATTTAGGGTTGGTGAGGTTAATTAACACTGCCTTGTACAACAGCGCCGTGCCTGACATCTCGTTGTGGTTTTCAGCTGCGACTAAGCTTGATGTATCGCGCCATTTCTGAATCCCCAACCAAACCAGATAAGCGGCACCAACCCATTTAATGACAGAAAATGCGGTTGCTGACTGCGCGACAAGCGCACCAATACCCGCCCCCACCAGCGCGATGTGGATAACTAAACCAATTTGTAAGCCAATAATGGCACCCAGTGATTTACGGGTACCGTAACTCAAACCATTACTGATTGAGTTCACCGTGCCAGAGCCCGGAGCCAAACTAAAAACGATTGCTGTTACTACATAAGCTAACCAGACATGGGTATCCATTGCATTTCCTCACTAATTCTTCGATGATACATCGCGTAAACAACGTATCTTCAGGTAATCAACTAATGGCGACTAACCATTCACCTTTGACTTATACTCAAGAGACATTATTTGAGCAAGCAATTGGTGGTCCGATCGCAGCACTTTGGCAAACTCGCCAAGAGGGCTTTGTTAAAGGGACTGAGAAAAAGAACATTTACTGGTGCAAGCTAACCAACCCAGAGCATAAAAAAGCCGTGCTCATCGTAAATGGACGCATTGAGTCTTCCTGGAAATACCAAGAGCTGTTTTACGATCTCTACCGCCAAGGTTTCGATGTCTATTCCTTTGACCACCGCGGACAAGGTTTATCAGATCGTTTATTATCTGACTCAGATATGGGTCACGTCTATGACTTTACTGATTATATTGATGATATGGACATCGTCGTAAAAAAACACGACCTTAGCGAATATCAACAATGCTTCATCATCGCGCACTCTATGGGCGGCGCGATCGCCACACGTTACCTGCAAACTCACCCAGAACACCCTTTTACTGGTTTGATTCTAAGTGCGCCCATGTTTGGCATTAACCTGCCATGGTACCTATCACCAATAGCGATTCCGGTCACACAAATTATGTCAGCGGTATCGACTTTGCCACGCTATGCACCAGGACATCAGGCCTACTTCCCTAAGCCCTTTGAAGATAACCCACTTAGCCAAAGTTACGGCCGCTACCAATGGTTCCGAAACCTATATACGGAAAAACCGGAACTGCAAGTCGGTGGGCCAAGCACTCGCTGGGTTTGGCAAGGGCTCATGGCCGCTAAGCAGTGCTTTTTATTAACTCGCCAAGTCAAAATACCAGTAATCCTAATCCAAGCCGGAAACGATCGGATTGTTAGCAACCTCGCGCAAAAGCGTTTTATTGATAAATTGCGGAAAACCAACCCGCACGCGGAGCTGCTTTCTATCGAAGGCGCACAGCATGAAATCTTGTTCGAGACCGACAAGTATCGTAATCAAGCGCTCGATGCGATTTTCCGCTTTATGAATGACCCTAAATCGCCATCAAACGAACAAGCACAATAAGAACTCTAGGCGACCATTTCACGACTAAGATTAAAGAGGAAATGTCTACACATCGATTTACCCTCTTTTTCATCCTCATTTTGGCGTACACTGCTTGAACTTGGCTACTTTGACACTGTGTTTAACCGCATAGTGCTATGAGCCCAAGTTCCCCCGCATTCGGAGCAGTACGATCTAGTCAGTCTGCTGTACTCCGTTTGCAATTCACCTGTTCCACACTATCCAAACCGTTTACGAGGACTTCATGAGCACATCGCTACCTTGCAAAGAGATCACCAAAATCGTTGCCTCTGATCTGGATGGCACGTTACTCGCACCTAACCATCAGCTCAGTGCTTACTCAAAAGAGACGCTAAAAGCGCTGCATGAAAAGGGTTATACCTTTGTCTTTGCAACCGGCCGTCACCACGTAGACGTTGCGAGCATCCGTCGCCAAGTTGGCATTCCAGCTTATATGATCACGTCGAATGGTGCCCGAGTGCATGACCAGGAAGATCAGCTAATGTACAGCGAGAATGTCCCTGCGGAACTGGTACAAGGCGTGATCGACACGATCAAACATGATCAAGAAATACTTATTCACATGTATCAAAATGATAGCTGGTTGATGAACAAGGATGATGAAACGTTACGTGACTTCCACGATGAATTCACTTACGTCTTATTTGATGAAGACCAAGCCCCAACTGACGGTATTGCGAAAGTTTTCTTCACGCATCCTGGAGAAGACCACGAACGTTTGGTCGTATTTGAAAACAAACTACGTGAGCAGTTTGGTGATAAGCTGAACATCGCATTTTCAACGCCTTGGTGTTTGGAAGTAATGAGCGCTGGCGTGTCTAAAGGTCATGCTCTTGAAGCGGTAGCGAAAAAACTCGACCTCACGTTAGAAAACTGCGTAGCATTTGGTGATGGCATGAATGACGTAGAAATGCTGTCGATGGCAGGTAAAGGGCTAGTTATGGGTACATCACACGAAAAAGTGATGAAAGCTCTACCAAATAATGAAGTAATTGGCAGCAATGCAGAAGATGCGGTTGCACACTACCTACAAGAACACTTGCTGTAAGCTTCAATACTCCAAATAATGAAGGGCTGCACATTCGCAGCCCTTTTCTTTTATCGCTGACTTGGCAGCTTCTCTTTGCCAAGAATCGCGTCCCATTCTTCTTCTGTCACGGGCATAATCGACAAGCGATTTCCACGTTTCACCAACGGCATGTTCTCAAGTTCTGGCATCGCTTTCATCACCGACAACGGAATCACTCGCGCCGTTTTACGTACAAACTCGACATCCACCATAATCCAACGCGGGTTGTCTGGGTCTGACTTTGGATCGTAATAATCGCTTTCGGGATCGAATTGGAAATGATCGGGATAGGCTTCTCTCACAACTTTAGCAATACCTGCCACGCCAACATGTTTACAAGAAGAGTGGTAAATCAGGACTAAATCGCCCACCTTCACTTGGTCACGCATCATATTGCGCGCCTGATAATTACGAACTCCCTCCCAACATGAAACCTTTTGGGTTCGAAGCGT
>NZ_JAWOVM010000080.1:0-17229 GCF_033339895.1 Vibrio sp. 1751 | reverse complement strand
AGCAGAACTACCGATAGTGAGAAGTTAATGAAGAGATTGGTAACGTTAAATAATCCACGTATGGCGCAAGCCTTTATTGATTATATGGCCTCTCGCCAAATTGACATCGAAATGATGCCAGAAGGGGATGGGCAATTTGCGCTGTGGCTGACTGATAGCCAGCATGAAATAGAAGCGGAAGCCGAACTTAAGCTGTTCCTTGCTAACCCGTCTGATTCAAAATACAGCGCCGCCTCGTGGGACGTTGCCGATACTCGTAAGAGCACATTTCATTATTCCAGCCCGAGTATCATGAGCATGGTCAAAGCGAAAGCTGGCCCCATGACTTTGCTGATCATGACAGTCTGTATCATCATCTACTTGTTACAAATGTTTGGCTTTGGCAATGGCGTGTTTAAGTTGTTGCACTTCCCGGCTTTTGAGGGGCAACAATGGCAAGTGTGGCGATGGCTAAGTCATGCGTTACTGCACTTTTCAGTAACTCACATCGTGTTTAACTTACTATGGTGGTGGCAGTTGGGTGGCGACATCGAACGTCGTCTCGGTTCCGGTAAGCTATTGCAACTCTTTGTGGTGTCGGCAGCGTTTTCAGGGGCAGGCCAGTTCTATGTTGAAGGGGCTAACTTCGGCGGCTTGTCTGGCGTGGTCTATGCACTGCTTGGTTATTTGTGGATATTGGGTTACCGCTTGCCACATTTAGGCCTTACGCTACCCAAGCCAATCATCGTCTTTATGTTGGTATGGTTAGTTCTTGGTTTTGTGCAGCCATTTATGGCGATTGCAAACACCGCTCACTTAGTTGGGCTACTGTCGGGGATGGCGATTGCGCTGTTTGATTCAGGCAAGATGAAATACCAACAGCAAGCCTAAAGCAGATGAAATGAAAAGACCGCTCAAGAGCGGTCTTTTTTATGTTCAAAACGGATTTGGGTTTATTGATAAAGGTATTTTGTAAACAACAAATCGGCAATGATGGTTTTACCTGTTTCAGGCAAAAGCGTTTCGTTGAGGGTCGTCACTAAGGTTTTGCGCAGATCTTCTCGGCCAGACAGGGACTTAATCGTATCTTCTGTTTGCTTACCCAATAATTCAATCACTGCATCGCGAATCAAAGGTTGGTGATGCTCAACAACTGATAAATCTTGTTGACTCATTACCATGATGTCGATGCGCACTTGCACATAACCTAACTTTTTGCCTTTGGTGTAAAAGTTAGTAGTGAGGTCAGGCTCTAGGGTAAAGTATGCCAACTTAGGTCCAGCTTCTTCCGTTTCAGCCCAACTTGGTGCGGCGAATAGTATGGTTAACGCAAAAATAATTTGGGCTATATAACGTTTGTACATATTTCTAACTTTTCTTTCTCTGGATCGCGATATTCGAATCGCTTCAGTCTTGATACAATGGGCCGTCTATAACAAATAACGGAACTTACGGTTACATACATTACTATGGACGGTAAGTTGTTGCTTTATTGTACGCATAAAGCCTCCAATTGAATACTAGTATGAATCAGCCAACATCACTCTATCTTGCTTCTTTATTGGAAGTAGAGTGGCAAAACCCCGAAGAATTCGAATTTCCAAATGAATTTGCCAAGCACTGGCTTGAAGAGCAAGGGTCTTTGTCACGTCGTTTAAAACAGCACTGCCAAGCGTTAACGGTAGAATTGCTACAAAATCAGATCGTCACTGCAGCGACATTAAAACAGGACGAAAGCCAGTTATTGTCCGAACAAGATTGCTTACTGAGAGAGGTAATTTTGTGCGGTGACAATAATAACTGGGTTATTGGGCGGACATTGATTCCTCGCTCAACCTTAGTTGATCAGCAGTATGATTTGGCTCAACAAGGGGATATCCCATTAGGACTAACTGTGTTCAGCGCAGATAACGTTGAGCGGGACTCTTTGCAAATGGGATGGGTAGCCGTACCAGAAGGACGTTTGTTAGCGCGACGCTCAAGGTTGTGGATGAATCACAAACCGATGCTAGTCGCCGAGTTATTCTTATCTAATTCACCAGTTTACGCTAAGGAGACAGTGTAAATGTCCGCAGAAAAAGCCAAAGCATATTGGCAACTGATGCGCATGGATCGCCCGATTGGTTCACTGTTACTGATGTGGCCAACGATTTGGGCGCTAATTATCTCAGCCCAAGGGATGCCAAGTTGGGATGTATTCATCGTATTTGTATTGGGGGTATTCCTAATGCGTAGTGCGGGGTGCGTGATTAATGATTTTGCAGATCGCAAAGTCGACGGCCATGTAAAGCGTACTAAGCAACGTCCACTGCCATCAGGGAAAGTGACAGCAAAAGAAGCGATTGGATTATTTTTGGTTTTGGGTATCAGCTCGTTTTTGTTAGTGCTGACCATGAACCCGCTGACGATTCAGCTATCCTTCGCTGGCATTGTGTTGGCGTTCATCTATCCATTTATGAAGCGTTACACTCATATTCCACAGCTATTTTTAGGCTTGGCTTTTAGCTGGGCGATTCCAATGGCGTGGGCTGCACAAACTGGGGAATTACCATTGATTGTTTGGTTTTTGTTCCTCATTAACGCTTTGTGGACCATTGCGTACGACACTCAATATGCGATGGTAGACCGAGATGATGATCTAAAGATTGGCATTAAATCGACGGCAATTCTGTTTGGTCGTCATGACAAGCTTATTATTGGTGTGTTGCAACTGATTACACTCGCGATGTTGGTTTGGTTAGGGCTGTTCTACCAATTGGGACAAAGTTACTACTGGACCCTTTTGATTGCAGCGTCGTTGTTTGTTTATCAGCAGCACTTAATTCGTCACCGTGAGCGTGAGTTGTGCTTTAAGGCTTTCCTTAACAACAATTATGTTGGCATGGTGATAGCGATAGGGTTACTGGTCGCATTTTGGTAAGCGAAGAAATAGAAAAAGGCATCCGATTGGATGCCTTTTTTCTTATTGGAAGAAGGTAAAACGGTTACGACCGAAGTTGGTGAATACTCTCTTCGATCGTCAGTTTCACTTCTGGATAAAGCAGAGTGAACAGTAGTCGTGCAAATTGCTGCGTTTTCTTCGTGTCACAGTTACCATCGTTATCGAGGTATTTTTGCTGTTTGAGCGTATTGAACATGGCGGTAAACACACCTTTATCGAAGAATTCTGGCGCATTAATACCGTGCAAACGCCCTAGGCGCTGAGCAATATCTTGGCTCTTCTGCTCTAGGTCCGATTTACCCAGCTCAGGGTAAGCAACAAGCAAGTTCATCGCGATAGAGTAGCGTTGCAGCGTTTCAGTTATCGTACGACCTAGCAGAACCAAAGGCTGGTTGTTCGATTGATTGATTTCCAGCTTATCACCATCAAGACTAATCATTTTCTGATCGGCAAATTCATGCAGTGTTTTAACGACCAATTCATCCAACTCGTCTTCTTGGTAACTTAAGAACAGCTCTTTCTTCAAGAATGGGTAGATTTGCGCGACATTAGCTTGAATCTTGGCTACCGAAAGGTTGCGCTGACGAATGAGCATTTGGGCAATTAATGACGGCAGAGCGAACAAGTGAATGATGTTGTTGCGATAGTAAGTCATCAGGATCGATTGGCTACGGTCCAGCGAAATGATGTCACCCATGCTATCGGTTTCAATCACGAACTTATCAAGCGAAATTGCATGATCAACCAACTCCTCAGCACTTTCGGTAGGGATAGTGGAGGTGCTTGAGTACGGATTATTTTTGAGTAGCTTTAAGTAACACTCGATCTGATTGATCAGCGAGTCACGAGAAAGTGCACGTTGACGAGAAGCAAGCAGTGCGGTTGCACACAAGGTCAACGCGTTTGCTGCCGCCGCATCATTGATGTGCGTCATCATCTTATTAGCAAGGTCGTTGACCACAGGATTCATCCATTGTGGTTTGTTACCACCCATGCTGTCGATGTCTTTCGTCCACTCAGGAGCATGCTCGTTCAAGTATTGGTTGAGCTGAATTGGCTCACCGAAGTTCACATAGCCCAAACCAAAGTTACGCAGTTTACGCAGAGTACGCAGTACAAGCCCTGCGTTTTCTTTCTCTTTGCGTTTGCCACGCAGCTCTTTCGCGTAAGTGCCTACTTCCATTACGTGCTCGTAACCGATGTAGACCGGCACTAGTGTTACTGGGCGGTTTAGACCACGTAGCATTGCTTGGATGGTCATAGCCAGCATACCCGTTTTCGCTTGCAGTAAGCGACCTGTACGTGAACGACCACCCTCACTGAAGTACTCGACTGAATAGCCTTTGGCAAACAGCTCAGCTAGATACTCACGGAAAATGGTTGAGTACAGTTTGTTGCCTTTAAAACTACGACGAATAAAGAACGCCCCACCACGACGGAAAAGAGGACCGGCCGGGAAGAAGTTCAAGTTAATGCCTGCCGCAATGTGCGGAGGTACCATTCCTTCATGGTATAAAACATAAGACAAAAGCAGGTAGTCCATGTGACTACGGTGACAAGGAACGTACACAATTTCGTGGCCGTCTTGCGCTAAACGACGCACAGTCGAGGCGTTATTGATGTGCAAACCTTGGTATAGTTTTGTCCATAACCAACTCAGGATGCGGTCGCCGTTTTTCACCAGACTATAGGAGAAGTCGGCAGCGATTTCATCCATGATGTCGTGGGCTTCTTTACGTGCCTTATCAATCGAGATGTTTTTGCTCTTGGCTTCGTCAGCAATCGCCAGTTCAATAGCTGGAGACTTTAGTAAACGAGCAAACAACACTTGGCGTTGTGGCAGGTTTGGGCCTGAAGCAGCCAGTTTCTGGCGTGAGAAGTGGATACGCGCCACGCGAGCCAGTTTGTGCGCAATTGCGCTGTCGGTACCGTGGGAGTCTGCCATATAACGCAGAGATACCACGGGACTAAAGCGAACTAAGCAGTCGCGTCCCGCCGCCATTACCGCTTTGGCTTTTTGCGGACCATTCATCGGTTGAAGGTAAGGCTTTTGGTTCTCTTCTTTACCTGGCTTACGACCCCAAAGCACGGTTGCAGGGATCATTTGAACATCCAACTCACTATCCAGCTTGTGCAGTTCCAGTAAGTCAGTGAACAGAGAGACAGAATCGGTTGGGACATCATTATCGTTGTTCATCACAGTTGGACGCGCAGCGATAAAGACGAAACGGTTCAGCGTTTTGCCATTGATTTCCAGCGGGCTGAGCGGGTCGGGTAGACCAAGGCTCATGGCTTGTTTTTGCAGTGTCAGCAAATCCACGTTCGAGCGGAACGGCAGGGCATATACAATCGGTTTAGTTAGGTCGATGTTCAGATCTTCAATCGGATTCGACGGGATTGTGGTGCCCTTTACCAGTACCGATAAAGGTAGTTTTAGTAATGAACGTGAAAATGATTGTCCAGAAGACATAAAGTTCACAGCCTCAATAGGTATTCAAACAGGCCTAACCTTATTTCAGTTTCCGCTTTGCATGTCTTCTCTATAAAAAGAGATGAGTACGGCAATAGAAATAAGCCTAGGCGATAAAATTTAAGCGCTGCAAGGATACCAGAAACTGGTCAAACCTTTTAATTTTATTGGCTGTAAATTAGTCGAATCCCTAAGTTATTGCTTTGACTTGATTAACTGAAAAGTCGGTGTTTTAAACGAATAAAGAATGAACTTAATTGGTAAGCTGAAAGCTCCCCACAAATAAATTAAAAAACAACCAATTGGGTTTTCATTTGAGCATTTACTGGATATACTCACAGTTAACTGTATAAAAAGACAGGTGAGACATGAAGCCGTTAACGCCACGCCAACAACAAGTCTTCGATTTGATTAAAAGTAAAATCGACGACACCGGAATGCCACCAACTCGTGCAGAGATTGCGCGTGAGCTTGGCTTCCGCTCTGCGAATGCCGCAGAGGAACACCTAAAAGCGCTTGCTCGTAAGCAAGCAATTGAAATTATTCCAGGCGCTTCTCGTGGGATTCGTATCCTGCTTGAAGACGCAGCCAATGATGAGCAGGGTTTGCCTTTGATTGGTCAAGTCGCAGCGGGTGAGCCAATCTTGGCTCAAGAGCACGTAGAGGCGCACTACCAAGTCGATCCTGCGATGTTCAAACCGCAAGCGGATTTCTTACTTCGTGTAAATGGCGAGAGTATGAAAGACATCGGGATTATGGATGGCGATCTGCTCGCGGTGCATAAAACCCAAGACGTGAGAGACGGTCAAGTTGTCGTTGCGCGTGTTGATGATGATGTGACTGTGAAGCGTTTGGAGCGCAAAGGTTCAACCATATTACTGCATGCTGAGAATGAAGAGTTTGCCCCAATTCAAGTGGACTTAACGTCTCAGCACCTTACGATTGAAGGCTTAGCCGTTGGTATTATTCGCAATACCGATTGGATGTAAGTGTGTTTAAGCAGCCCAGTTCATCTGGGCTGTTTTGTCTTTTCTCTTTTTCTACTTCCTCCAAAAGCTTGCTCATCATCTTGACCTTGTTTGTTTTGACCAATTTATAAGCTTGATAATGTAATTGATATTCATTATCATCTTTATTAATGTCTATGTTTTCTCTCTGGCGCAGGAAATGCCCATGTCTCAGTCTAAACATCAAGTTCCTAACCATTTATTAAAGCCACTGTTATTGCGTAGCCGTGAAAGCATGGTCGACAATGGCTTGGTGTACGATCCGATAGCTGCTAAAGCGTGTTTGAGCTGTAAGATGGCGCCGGATTGTTTGAGTGGTGATATTGCGCAGAAGCAATTGCTGCACGTGACGCTGACTCAGCTTTGTGACCAGCAGGTTAGTCACTTCTTACAGCAGTATCCCGATGCTTGGATAATCAATGTCGGAGCGGGGTTGGATACCCGCTTTTATCGTTTGGATAATGGACGCTGCCATTGGATAGAGCTGGATGTGACGGAAAATTTGGTATGGCGTCAGCGTTTGTTCCACAAAAATGAACGTTATGAACATCGCTGTGGCAGTGTGGATGAAATGTCGTGGCTAGAGACGTTAGCCATTCCAGAGCAAGCACCGGTACTCATTTTATGTGAAATGGCACTGCTCGATTGCACAGAGCGTCAAGTCGCGAAATTTATTCAAACCTTAGGTCGACATTTTGTTTCTGCTGAACTGTGTATGGTGCTGGCAGGAGATTTAACGGAAACCAAGTGGGGACAAAAGCTTGGCTCTGATCGTTATGCTCATGGCTTTGAAGCGCCTGCAGCACAGATATTGCAATGGTTACCATGGGCACAGTGGGTGAAAGCTTTCTCGCCATTCGATAGATTCTGTTCTCGTTGGAAAGCTTGGCAGCGTTGGCTTAATAAGATTCCAATGTTGAAGCATCGCCTCACGCCAGTACTCGTTCATATCAAGTGGTAATTGGCTAGTCGTTAAGCGCTCAGGTACACTCGTCGATCTTACTGATGAGGTGCCTGTGACAAATTCAATCTTCTCTCCTTTATCTAACCCAAAAGTTCATCGCCAAGTCTTAGCTTTAGCGATACCTATGGTGCTGTCGAATATTACTGTTCCATTGCTCGGTTTGGTCGATGCTGCGGTGATTGGTCATCTAGACCACGCTTGGTATTTGGGCGGTGTTGCGTTGGGCAGTACCATGATCAGCGTGACATTTTGGCTGCTTGGTTTTTTGCGTATGTCGACTACTGGGTTGGCGGCGCAGTCCTATGGCGGTGAAGACCGAAAGCAACTTGCCTTAGTGTTCATGCAAGGCTCACTTATGGCGCTGCTGTTTGCGTTAGTCTTCCTTATTGCCCATAACCCGATTGCTGATTTGATCTTTGGTTGGAGTGACGCCAGTGC
This sequence comes from Vibrio sp. 1751, assembly GCF_033339895.1. NCBI lineage: Bacteria > Pseudomonadati > Pseudomonadota > Gammaproteobacteria > Vibrionales > Vibrionaceae > Vibrio > Vibrio sp. 1751. Next base: position 9,430 of record NZ_JAWOVM010000080.1, on the reverse strand, counting down.
TGAAGTGAAGCACTACGGCATGCAATATTTCTCTATCCGAGTGTGGAGTGCCCCCGCTGCGCTAATGAACTTTGTGTTGTTGGGGTGGCTGCTCGGAACGCAAAATTCCAAAGCACCAATGTGGATGGTGATCATCACTAACGTGACGAATATTGTCCTCGATTTGTTGTTTGTGATTGGTTTGGGGTGGAAAGTAGAAGGCGCTGCACTGGCATCCGTGATTGCTGACTACTCAGGCATGGGTTTTGGTCTCATGTGTGTCTGGAAAACCTGGCGAGAGAGGCAATTACCATCACCTCAAAAGTTGCTAACCAGCACTCAACACGGTTTAGGGCGATTCGTGAAATTGAATCGTGATATTTTCTTACGCTCTTTGTGTCTGCAAGCGGCCTTTAGCTTTATGACGTTCCAAGGTGCGAGCTTTGGTGATGAGGTTGTCGCTGCAAATGCGGTTCTGATGAGCTTCCTGATGATTATCTCGTATGGCATGGATGGCTTTGCTTACGCAATGGAGGCCATGGTCGGGAAGGCGATTGGTGCCAAAGATAGGCAACAATTGAGTGCATCGCTTGTCGGCACTTTCTTTTGGAGTTTGGTTATTTGCTTAGGACTGACCGCGCTCTTTGGTTTGGCGGGATCGCAGTTGATCGCCATGATCACTTCAATTGAGGTGGTACAACAGCAAGCAGCGGTGTATCTACCTTGGCTGGTGGTGATGCCACTTGCGTCGATGTGGTGCTTTCTATTGGATGGCATTTTTGTCGGTGCAACCAAAGGCAAAGACATGCGCAATAGTATGTTTGTCGCGACCAGCAGCTTCTTCGTTGTCTTTTACTTATTCGCCGAGTGGGAAAATCACGCGCTGTGGTTTGCAATGACGAGCTTTATGTTGATGCGGGGTATTGGTTTAGGGGTTATCTTTCTCTACCAATGGCACAAGGATACCTTCCTAGCACAATGTTGATATAAAAACAGCAGGTCCAAGCCTGCTGTTTTTCTGTCTGCTATCAAGAAGCATAGATTAGAACAAGCGGTTCAAACCATTCAACGCAGCGACACGATACGCTTCGGCCATTGTTGGATAGTTGAAGGTGGTATTGACGAAATACTCGATGGTATTCGCTGAGCCTTTTTGCTCCATAATGGCTTGACCGATGTGGATAATTTCCGCGGCACGTTCGCCAAAACAGTGAATCCCTAAAATTTCTTTGGTTTCACGATGGAACAATATCTTCAAGCTACCGATGTCTTTTCCTGCGATCTGTGCACGAGCTAGATGCTTGAACGAAGAGCGTCCTACTTCATACGGTACTTTCGCAGCTGTTAGCTCTTGCTCGGTTTTACCCACAGAGCTAATCTCTGGGATGGTGTAGATACCCGTTGGAATATCATCAATCAGGTAGTTTTCTGCCTGACCTTTCGTAATGGCTTGTGCGACAAATCGCCCTTGGTCATAAGCGGCGCTTGCAAGGCTAGGGTAACCGATGACATCGCCTACAGCATAAATGTGTTCGATATCGGTTTGGTAGTTACGGTTTACTTTTAGTTGTCCGCGAGAGTCCGCTTCCAGACCCACTGCACCCAAATTCAACTTATCGGTGTTACCTGTTCGACCATTCGCATACAACAAGCAGTCTGCCTTCATCTTCTTGCCAGATTGTAGGTGAATAATCACGCCATCTTCTGTGCCTTCGATTTTTTCATAGGTCTCATCATTACGAATTACCACACCGCTGTTCCAGAAGTGGTAAGACAGCGCATCTGACACTTCGTTATCCAAAAACTCCAACAAGCGGTCGCGGGTATTGATAAGGTCGGTTTTCACTCCAAGGCCGCGGAAGATAGAAGCGTATTCACAACCGATAACGCCCGCACCGTAAATGATGATATGGCGAGGGTCGTGTTTCAGGCTCAAAATGGAATCACTGTCGTAGATGCGCTCATGCAAGAAATCTACGTCGTCAGGCTGATACGGGCGAGAACCCGTCGCGATGACAAACTTATCCGCAGAATAGATTTCTTCTGTACCGTCGCTTTGCATCACTGCAATTGAGTAGTTATCGATAAATCGCGCGGTTCCGAACAAAAGTGTGCATGAGTTACGGTCATAAAAGCCCTGACGAAGTCGAGTTTGCTTATCAATGACCGATTTAGCATGACCTAAAATGTCAGAAAATGTTGCATGAACGCTGGTGTTGTTTCGACAAAATAGCGGGTTGCTATTAAATTCGATGATGCGGCTAACGGCATGACGCAGTGCTTTTGATGGAATAGTACCCCAGTGAGTACAACCGCCACCGACACTGCTTTCTTTCTCGACAATGGCAACATTCAGTCCCGCTTTGGTTAATCCCATTGCAGCCCCTTCTCCGCCAGGGCCACTACCGATTACGATCACGTCATAGTGATTAACATGCGCCATGATGCCTTCCTTGTTATATTTGCTTAACATTGCTTTAGCGCGATTTTAACTCATTTACTCTATTGGTACACGTCATGCCTGTTAGAGAGTGGAAGTGATCACGCAGAATCGACCAAAAGGGTGATTTGGTATGTTGTATGTCTATAAATTGCATCGAGAACATTGCAATTAGATGCATGCCAATAGTAACGTTCTCGGCGCTCAGAGCGAGCGAAGCAACATATCTTTCTCCGTAGGAGCAAATTGCGTTATATTGAGGCTCTTGTACCCTACAGAAAAAGAGCAAGTTAAGAATGAAATCGATGGGAATCCGCGCACAGCAAAAAGAGAAGACACGTCGATCATTGATCGATGCGGCATTTAGTCAATTAAGTGCGGATCGCAGCTTTTCCAGCCTTAGCTTGCGAGAAGTCGCCCGAGAGGCAGGGATTGCACCGACTTCTTTTTACCGCCACTTCAAAGATATGGATGAGCTAGGCTTAACCATGGTTGATGAAGGCGGTTTGCTACTACGCCAACTGATGCGTCAGGCGCGTCAACGTATTGTGAAAGAAGGTAGCGTAATTCGTACCTCGGTCGAAACCTTTATGGAATTCATTGAAAGTAGTCCGAACGTTTTTCGTTTGTTGTTGCGTGAGCGCTCCGGCACTTCTGCTGAATTTCGTACCGCTGTTGCTCGAGAAATCCAGCATTTTGCGGCAGAATTAACCGAGTATTTAATGAGCACCGGCGTGACCAGAGAAGAGGCGTATACTCAAGCAGAAGCGTCTGTGACTTTGGTTTTCAGTTCGGGGGCTGAAGCTTTAGATTTAGATCGACGTGAGCGCGATGAACTCGCCGAGCGATTGATCATGCAATTGCGAATGATAGCCAAAGGGGCCTATTGGTATCGCAAAGAACGTGAACGTAACCGATTAAAAGGCGGGATAGAATAATGTCGAATGGAAATAAATCTGAAAAGAAAACGCTGATTTTGGCACTGGTTGCAGGTATGTGTGGTGATGCTTTGTTGTCATGGTTGACCATGAGTGAAGTGTCTTTTTCAATCTTCCCATTGATTGCACTCGTACTGGCTGTACAAGCTCTTTACCAAGAGTACCTAAATAATCCGGTATCAGAAGATATCCCATTAGTTGGCTTGGCGTGTTTCTTCGTAGGTGCGTTTGGTCACTCTGCGTTTATTAAAGCGCAATACCCAGAAGCAGGCTCAAACTTCTTCGCGATCATGGTTTCAATGATCTTACTCGCATGGATTGGTAAGAAGCTAGGTTTTGTCAGCAAGAAGACTTCTGCGGAATAAGCAAACGAATCAAATTAAAAAAAGCGAGCCATTGAGCTCGCTTTTTTTTGTCTGAAGCTGGTGGACTAAGCTTTACGTTCCAATAGCACGCCAGCTTCCATGTGGTGGGTATAAGGGAATTGGTCAAACAGAGCAAAACGCGTCACGTTGTGTGTTTCGCATAGAATGTCCAAGTTCTCTTTTAGAGTCTCAGGGTTACAAGAGATGTACATGATGCGCTCGTAACCTTGCACCATTTTACAAGTATCGACATCCATCCCAGCACGTGGTGGATCGACAAAAATCGTGTTGCAGTTGTAGCTCTTCAGATCCACACCTGCATCTTGTAGACGACGGAATTCACGCTTACCTTCGATCGCTTGAGTAAATTCCTCTGCCGATAGACGTAAGATTTGTACGTTATCAATCTTATTGGCGGCGATGTTGTACTGTGCAGATACCACAGATGGCTTCGCTAGCTCAGTTGCCAGTACGCGGTCGAAATTCTGTGCCAACGCCAGCGAGAAGTTACCGTTACCACAGTAAAGCTCTAGTAGGTCGCCAGTGCTTTCTTGGGTACAGTCGACCGCCCATTCCAGCATCTTCTCTGCGACTTTGCCGTTCGGCTGAGTGAAGCTGTTCTCTACTTGTTGGTAGATGTAGCTTTGACCATTTACATCGAGCTTCTCGATAACGTAGTCTCGGTCTAGGACAATCTTCATCTTACGAGCGCGACCAATGATGTTTAGGTTAAAGCCTTCATCATTTAAACGCTGTTTAAGGGCTTTCGCGTTTTCAATCCACTCTTCATCAAGTTGGCGATGGTAAAGGAGTGAAACCAGAATCTCACCACTTAGCGTCGATAGGAAATCCACTTGGAACAGTTTACGACGTAGTGAGTCGTTGTCTTTCATCGCTTCAACCAATAGCGGCATCAGGTCGTTGATCAGACGGCTTGCTGCAGGGAATTGGTCAACACGGTACTTCTCACGAGTTTCTTGGTTGAACATGATGTAGTAAAGATCTTCGCCTTCATGCCAAACACGGAACTCAGCACGCATGCGGTAGTGCTGCTCTGGTGATTCAAACACTTCCAGTTCTGGCATGTTGTATGGCGCGAACATATCCGTGAGACGTTCGACTTTTTCAGCCAGTTGTTCTTGGTAGCGTTGTGGGTTTACATCAAGAGTAGCCATGATCTTACCTTTTATGGTGCATTCAATTTAAGAGCGCAGATTTTATTCAATCTCAATAGGATGTCCAGTTTTGTACTGGAATTGATTTAAAGATAGTGCGTACAGGCAGAGTAGAAAGCAAAATCAATCAAAACGTTACAACTTCTAAGGGCAATATTGGCTGGACAAATAATCAATAGCTGAATAATATTTGCCTCAAGTTGGTGCTATCTAGCAATCTAGATGGCTGAAATGGGAATCTGGTGTGAATCCAGAACTGACGCGCAGCGGTAAAAGAGAACGAACGCTCATCAGACACTGCATTAGTTTATGTGGGAAGTCGAGCAAGTAGGCGGTACACCCGTGCTCTTGAGTCCGAATACCTGCCAACAACTGAGCCACAGCACTGGACTGTCATGATGACAGGGCTCGGAAGGAATTACGCGATTTAGGACAATACAATGAGAAAATCCGCACTGGCGATCACTTTGGCATCGCTGCTTTCACCTGTCTCTTATCTACAGGCCCAAGAAACCTCCACTGACGAAACCATCGTTGTTACGGCAAACCGTTTTGAGCAAGCCGAAAGCCGTACGTTGGCAGATGTCGAAGTAGTTACTCGACAAGACATCGATCGCATTCAAGCGAAAACCCTACCAGATGTATTGCGTCGCCTTACCGGGATTCAAGTTTCACAAAATGGTGGTCGTGGTCAGCTAGCGTCTTTATTTGTTCGTGGAACCAGTTCCGACCAAGTTTTAGTACTGGTTGATGGCGTACGTTTTGCACGAGCAGCGAAGGGCGCTGTGGACTTTAACCAAATCCCACTTACTTACGTTCAACGTATTGAGTACGTGCGTGGTGCGCGTGCGTCACTTTACGGCTCAGAAGCGATTGGTGGCGTGATCAATATCATCACCATTGCGCGTGCTGACGAAGAAGGAACGAAGTTAAGTGCGGGTTTAGGCAGCTTAGATTACCAGGAATTGAGTGTGGCATCTGGTATTAAAGTCACAGAGAGCGGCCAGCTAAATATCGCGCTTGGTAGTGAAAGTGATGATGGTTATAACGTTCGTCCTGTACCGGGAGTTAATGACGGTGATCGCCATGGCTTTGATACAAAGAATGGTCTGCTAGGTTACGTGCATAACTTCAATGATCAGTGGTCTGCATTTGGTAACCTACGTGCTTACGAAAATGTTTATCAATATGACAGCAGCTACGGCAGTCGCGGTTACTACGAAGCAGAAAAAGACGATCTTTCTGTCACTCTGGGCGGTAAGTATCAGTCTGATAATGTAATGTCAGAACTACAAGTAACGGCACAGAAACAGAAGTCTTGGAACTATGAGCAAGCAAAAGGCAAACACTCAGGTACTAAAGATGAACTTGAGCAGCAAAATGTCCAGTGGACCAACAGTTACTTGCTAAACAACAATACGACGTTGGCTGGTGGTATTGATTGGCGTAATGAGTCTTATAAAGACAAGAGTGCGAATAAAACGTTTGATCGTACCAATGGCGCTCTGTTTGGTATGGCAACGACTAGTATTGATAAAGCAATGCTTGAGGGCAGTGCTCGCCTTGATGATAACGAAGAATACGGTAGTGAGTTCACTTACAGTTTAGCGGCTGGTTACCAATTTGTGCCAGAGTTTGGGGTTAAAGCTTCTTTTGGTACTGCGTTTAAGGCTCCAAACCTATATCAACAGTATGACCCAACATACGGTGAGAAAGATCTGAAGCCGGAAGAGTCAGATGCTTGGGAGTTAGCATTCAGCGGTGATGTCCAAGGCGTTTTTTGGTCCGTAACGGGTTATGACTATAAAATCACGAATCTTATCGATTACCATCCAACCACATACAAATATTTGAATGTCGATGGTGAAACACATATCCAAGGTGTGGAGCTTGTTGCTGAGTTTGATACAGGGATTGTGCAGCACCAGTTGAGTGCAGATTACAAAGATGCTGAAGACGATAAAGGGCATCAGTTGCAGCGCCGCGCTAAAGAAATGTATAAGTGGAATGCTTTAGTGAGCTTCGATAAAGTGGATTGGTCGGTTAGCTATCAGTACGTCGGTAAGCGTCCAGATGTGGATTACAGCACTTGGCCTTCACAAGATATTACACTTTCTTCTTACTCGTTGGTTGATACGGCGGTGACTTACTATCCGAATGAGTCGACCTCTATTAGCGCTCGTATCGATAATCTACTTGATGAAGAGTATGAGATGGCAAAAGGTTACCCTGCTGCAGAGCGAGCGTACTATCTCAACGTTGGCTACGAATTCTAATCGTGAATGAGCACAAACCGCCTTCGGGCGGTTTTTAATATTTTGTGGTGGAAAATCGAATGAAGAAACCCAAGCGAGTGGTGATCAGTTGGTCCAGCGGTAAAGATTCGACATTAACGCTTGAGCGCCTTAACGAGAATCCAAATTATCAAGTTGTCGGTTTGTACACGACTTACGTAGGGAAAGAAGTCCCTTTCCAAGCAACTCCGCTTGAAGTCGTACAAATGCAAGCAGACTTACTTGCGCTTCCGCTAATTACTATCGAGCTACCTGAAATCTTTCCAAGTAATGACATTTATCAATCGACCATCGTTAATGCATTACAAAGTAGTGGTCTGAACATAGAAGCTGTCGCATTTGGTGATATGTTTTGTAATGGCATTGCCGATTACCGACGCAGCTATATTGAACCTGTTGGCTGGGAATGCGTCTTTCCTCTATTAGGGGAGAGCAGCGAAAAACTAGCGATGGAAATCATAGAGCGTGGTATTCAAACTATGTTAATCACCATCGACGGAAGAGTTCTCCCTCCAGAATGGTGTGGTCGCTGGTATGACAAAGCCCTAATAGAGTCATTACCAAGTCAAATTGATCCCTGTGGGGAAAATGGTGAATTTCACACATTGGTCACGTCTTCGCCATCTTTTCAAGGACATATCGAGTTGACGAAGCGAGATGTAGAATCTGGAGATAGATTCAGCCATCAAAGATACCATGCTAAAGCATTGCCAAAACAAATCTACGCAGTATGATCGCAACGTTTCTGTTCTTTAGGTAAGGCTCGTGCGAGTAGCAAGTAAGAAAAAAGTCCTAGTTTTTGACTCCGGTGTTGGTGGCCTTTCTGTATTCCAAGAGATACATCGCCTATTGCCCCAGCTAGACTACTTATACTTATTCGATAATCAGGCTTACCCTTATGGTGAACTCGATCAGGCTGTACTCATTTCACGAGTTAACCGACTGGTCTCTTCATTAGTCGAAGAACACCAAGTCGACATTGTTGTCATTGCTTGCAACACGGCGAGCACCATAGTGCTTCCTTCCTTACGCGAAAACTTATCGATTCCCGTTGTTGGTGTTGTCCCTGCGATTAAACCCGCATCGCTTTTAGCATCAAAAGGGGTAGGGCTGATCGCCACTCCGGCGACAGTAACACGCCAATATACTCACGAGTTAATACGGGACTTTGCGCAAGGCAAACCAGTTGAGCTGGTGGGATCAACTCGCTTGGTAGATATGGCCGAAGAGAAGTTGCGAGGCAACAGCGTTTCTCTCGACGAACTGACAAATATCCTGCTTCCCCTTCGCGATAAAGTCGATGTTGCGGTGCTCGGTTGTACTCACTTCCCTTTAATCAAAGAGGAGATTCATCAAGCTTTGGGTGGAGACGTTACTTTAATTGATTCAGGCGCAGCGATTGCACGTCGAGTAAAAGCATTGCTATTAAGTGATGAAATTGAGGATACAGAAGAGGGAAGTAAGTCGATTTATGCCAGTGCAACTCCTTGGCAGGAAGATGCACTGAACATTTGTTTAAAGAAGCTAGGTTTTAATCCTGTTCAGGTTTACCACCATCCGGATGTTTAGGATCGTTCGCAATTCTAACTTTTAGCGTTCTTTCCATATATTCCTTTTCATTAAGTTTAGCGATAGCTGGCTTGGCATCTGCCGCAGCCATCACGACAAAACCAAACCCTCTTCTTTTTCCAGTGCGCTTATCTTTCATTAAACGTACTGCATAGACCTGTCCATATTCAGCAAACAAATCGCGAACATGACTCTCATTGGCCTTATAAGGAAGGTTGCCGACATACAGCGTTTTAGTTGAAGGATCAGGATCCGAAGATTGAAGAACAGGTGTTTTGCTAGAAAATGAAAAAAGAAAAGCAGTAGCGATAACACCAATGAGGAAGCTCAAGGCTGGTGGGATGATGAGTTGAGAGAAGATGATTCCCCCAACGATGGCCAGCCCAACACATAAAATCAGATTTTTTTTAGACGTCATTTTAATTACTACACATAGTGATAAAGAGATCGATTGTCCATTAACAGAATAGACACATGAATCTTACGTATATGGTTGGTGTTTTTCCAACCAATTGCTGTGATATGTCTCAAATGTGACGAAGAAATATGCAAATATCGCACTTTTGGCTAATTTGTGACCGATTGGTTTTTTATTTGCAAAAAACGCTTGTACTAATTTCTCAACTCCCTATACTGCGCATCCACCGACACGGAGTGAGACGAAAGTCAC
>NZ_JAWOVM010000079.1:0-20143 GCF_033339895.1 Vibrio sp. 1751 | reverse complement strand
CGCCTTGACCCTCTCTCGCACTGGGCAAACGTTGATTTTTGGTCTGGTTGGAAAACTTACTTAATCAACCTTTCTCAGCTTGATTTTGGCATAAGTAAAAACGGCAACGCGATTTATGACGAGCTCGCCGTCGTATTCCCTGCCACTTTGGAACTGTGCTTTTTTGCCTTTTTGGTGTCCCTTTTGATCGGTATTCCACTTGGAACCGTGGCTGGGATGAAGCAAGGTAAATGGCTCGACACCAGCATTTCATTCATGTCGATGTCTGGTTATTCCGCCCCAATCTTTTGGGTGGCTCTGTTACTTATCATGGTCTTTTCATTGGAATACCAACTCTTTCCCGTTGCGGGACGGTATGATTTACTTTACGAAATTGATCATGTAACCGGGTTTGCCATTATCGACGCATTCATGGCGAAAGGCGAATACCGCGCTCATGCACTGCAAAGCGTTATTGAGCATATGGTGCTGCCATGTTTGGTGCTCGCTTTGGCTCCAACCACCCAGGTTGTCGGACTAATGCGTTCCTCGGTAGCGGAAGTGATGAGCCAAAACTACATCCGTGCAGCGAGAATCAAAGGTCTTTCTAACCGCGAAATCGTAACTCAACATGTATTGCGGAATGCGATACCGCCTATCATTCCCAAAGTTGGTGTTCAACTTTCGAGTATGATTACCTTAGCTATCATCACGGAGTCTATTTTTAACTGGCCAGGTATTGGTCGTTGGCTTTTAGATGCGCTAGCAAGCCAAGACTATGCATCTATCCAAGCTGGCGTGATGGTACTTGCGACTTTGGTTCTTACCGCTAACATTCTCTCGGATTTGATTGGCGCGATGATTAACCCTTTAGTTCGAAAGGAATGGTATGCTAACAAATAACGTTTATCAGGAAGAGCGCATTCCAACTCAGTTTGAGCGATTTTGGCGAAGCTACCGTGCCAACGGACTAGCCATGTTTGGCTTGTGGTGCTTGGTGTTTATCGTCCTTATTACCATTTTTGCCCCCCTACTTGCACCATTTGACGCCCAAGCACAGTCAGGTGAGTTGCTTGTGCCGCCATCATGGGCCCCAGCAGGGACGGTTGATTACTTTTTGGGGACCGATGACTTAGGTAGAGATATTCTTTCGCGCCTGATTATGGGCTCTCAGCTAACATTTGGCGCTGCTGTCGCCATCACCGCAATTGCTGCCGTTGTAGGCTGTTTAATTGGCGTATTGGCAGGTATGACGAAAGGCTTACTGTCGAGTACTCTCAACCACTTGCTCGATACCGTCATGTCGATCCCGTCGCTCTTATTAGCAATCATTTTTGTGGCATTTCTAGGCTTTGGTGGGTTCAATATTTTACTCGCAATCTGCTTGGCTTTGATTCCGCGTTTTATTCGCTCCGTTTATATCGCAGTCCACACCGAAGTTGAAAAAGACTACATAATGGCAGCACGCCTTGATGGCGCTAATGATTTCTACTTACTGTGGAGTTCAATTCTTCCTAACATTCTGACGGTCATTGCCGCTGAAATCACACTCGCGCTCTCTGCTGCGATTTTAGATATTACGGCACTGGGTTTTCTTGGCCTAGGCGCACAGGCCCCAAGCACCGAGTGGGGAGCAATATTAGGTGACTCTGTCGAGCTTATTTATATTGCACCTTGGACAGTGACCCTACCCGGCCTGACCATCATGTTTACTGTTATTACCCTAAACTTAGTAGGTGAAGGTGTACGTCAAGCGCTTAATGCGGGGATCGAATAATGCCGTTGTTAGATATTCGACATTTGACCATTGAGATCGAAACACCTCAAGGGTTGGTCAAAGCCGTTGACCGAATGAGCCTAACTTTGAACGAAGGCGAAATTCGTGGTCTTGTAGGTGAGTCTGGTTCAGGGAAAAGCTTAGTTGCAAAAGCGATTGTCGGGGTAAGTAAAGATAACTGGCGCATCACCGCAGACCGTATGCGCCTTGGCAATATTGACTTGCTTCAGCTTACACCAAAAGAGCGTCGGCGCGTCATTGCTCGTGATATTGCGATGATTTTCCAAGAACCTTCAACTTGTCTTGACCCTTCAGAGGAAGTCGGGCGTCAATTGATTGAATCCATTCCATCTCGCGCATTTGAAGGGAAATGGTGGGAGCGATTTAAATGGCGTAAAAAACAGGCCATCGCGCTTTTGCATAAAGTGGGTATTAAAGATCACAAGCGTTTAATGGGTAGCTACCCTTATGAACTGACTGATGGTGAGTGTCAAAAAGTCATGATTGCCATGGCGATAGCGACCAAACCAAAGTTGCTGATCGCAGATGAGCCAACCAACGACTTAGACCCGATTACTCAATCGCAAATTTTGCGTCTGTTGAGCCGCATGAACCAACTTAATAACACAACCATTTTGCTTATCGGCCACGACTTAGCGACCATAACACAGTGGGCAGGACGTATTACGGTAATGTATTGTGGTCAGTCGGTGGAGTCTGCCGATACCAGTAAAATCATTGCGGCACCCAAGCACCCGTACACCGATGCCTTGCTTAAAGCGATGCCTGACTTTAATGATTGGGTACCACACAAGCAAAAACTCCAATCCCTACCGGGCTCGATTCCGCCATTGCAGCATCTACCTATCGGTTGTCGCCTCGGACCACGTTGCCCGTATGCGCAGAAACAATGTGTTGAAATTCCACACACCAGACGAATTAAGAATCATAAATTTAACTGCCACTTTCCATTGAACACGGAGAAAAAGTCATGAGTGCGTTACTTGAAGTCGATAATTTATCGAAGCAATTTGTTACGCGCTCCCGTCTGTTCAAACGTCAGGTTAATGAGGCAGTTAAACCGGTAAGCTTTACTTTAGAGCCAGGACAAACTATTGGTTTTATTGGTCAAAACGGGTCAGGAAAATCCACACTAGCTCGTATGCTTGCTGGCGTTGTTGAACCAAGCTCCGGAGAGATCCGTGTGAATGGCGAACGATTGGAGCACAAAGATTACGCGACACGCTGCAAGCTCATCCGCATGATTTTCCAAGATCCAAACACATCGTTAAACCCACGAATCCAGATTGGTCGTATTTTAGAAGGTCCGCTAAAGCGAAATACCAACATGCCGCCAGATGCGCGCATGCAGCGTGTAAAGAACACCCTACTCCGCGTAGGATTGCTGCCTGAGCACGCCTATTTTTATCCACAAATGCTAGCGGCAGGTCAAAAACAGCGCGTGTGTTTGGCTCGTGCACTTATTCTTCAACCTTCCATCATTGTCGCTGATGAGGCGTTAAACGGTTTGGATATGGCAATGCGCTCGCAGATCATTAACTTATTCCTCGAGTTGCAAGAAGAGATGGGATTGTCATTTGTGTACGTGTCTCAGCATATTGGCATTGTTAAGCATATTACTGATAAAGTGATGGTGATGCATGAAGGTGAAGTGGTCGAGTTTGGCGAGACCAACCAAGTACTGACTCATCCCGAGCATCCTATTACTCAACGACTAGTCGAAAGCCACTTTTATAAAGCGCCAAGCCATCAAACAAAATAGCTTATCAAAGATGTAATCGTGCAAATGTAAAGAAGCCTGCTTTAACGCAGGCTTCTTTATTGCATGGGTACTAATCAAAGAACTAACGGCGGCTCGCTTGTTTGCGCAGTTCAAAATCAAACTCGTCAGGAAACAATACGACCCCTTCTTCATTTTGATTTGGGAATACAACAATCGATAGCTCGTCATCCTCTAGACCAGAGGTCCAACGGCTGTGCCACTTGTTTAAAGAGATCGCCTCAGGCTCGCAATCTTCCCAATCACCATTCGCCCATTGCAAAGCGAACTCTTCGTTTGGCCATACTGGTACACAATCATCATCTTCTGTATTTAACATGACACAGCCATGTTCGTCTTTCAGAATCCAAACCTTACGATTCGCCACAATCTCTTTTACGCAGTACTTTAAACGTTGCTCTTCGTTGTAGCGATTAATGGTATCCATCTGCTCTTGGGTCAGTTGCTCAGACATATTCGTCTCCTATTTCCCATAGAAAAATGCCCGCAGCTAGGCGGGCATTTAAAGTATATGCTAGAAAATTAAGCTAGCTCAGTTTGAAGCCAAGGCCAACCTTGCTTCTTACGGCTTAGCGTGTTTTCCATCATTAGCATGCCGTCTTTTTCGTGCTTAACAAGCTTCTCAGCCCACTCACCTTTGTATAGAAGACGAGTTTGAGCAGTCGTGATGTCTGTTAGCATTACAGCAGCGAACGCTAGGTTATCTTTCTCACAACGAGATTCTAGGTCTGCTTCTAGTGCTTCGATCATACCGTCAACTTGCTCAAGAGTTGCAAGTTCAACTTGACCAACCACTACGTCACGACCGTTGAATGGGTAACCTTTAAGGTCTTTCTCAACAAGCTCAGCCGCTGATAGACCTTCGATGTTTGTTTTAGCAATTAGAAGATCTTTAGTGAACGCGTTCACATCTTGTACGTCTGCGATTGCCGCTAGTTCAGCAACGGCATCTTTGTCTTTTTGTGTACAAGTTGGAGAAGCAAAACCTACTGTGTCAGATAGAATTGCTGACATCATTAGCTTAGCAATTTGTGGAGTAATCGCGTGACCTTCAATCTTGAACATGTTGAATAGAACAGTGTTGGTACAACCAACAGGCCAGATCCATGCTTCCATTGGGTTTACTGTCATCACGTCACCTAGACGGTGGTGGTCAACAATACCCGCAATTTCAGCTTCTGCGATATCGTCTGGTGCTTGTGCTAGATCTGAGTAATCTACTAGCCAAACGGTCTCACCCGCAACTGATGTGCGAAGCTCAGGAACTTCAGCGCCAGCAACTTCTAGGATGTGCTGAGTTTCACGGTTGATTTCGCCTTGGCGAATTGGCATAGCTTCAACGCCACGCGCTTTTAGAAGTTCAGTTGCAACGAGTGCACTACAAATACTGTCACTGTCTGGGTTCTTATGACCTACAACTAGAATCATGTTTCTTCCTATTCAAGTCAATTTTATACGCCGCCTAATACAGTTAATTAGGGCGTGTTTGCTCACAAAGGTCGATATTTTACCTGATTTCAGAGAGTTTGACACGAAGAAAAGTTCACAATGCTATTGCGAATAAATCTCATTTACATATAATGATAATTATTCCTATTTGCATTTGAGTAAACGATGAACGCGACCCAATTATTACACTCTGCACAACAGTTGTTTCAGCCTACTCAGTTTCGTTTAGCTTATAAGCGATTGCTGATCCCTATCGTCATGCTCATTTTGCTAGGCAATGAAAATACACGTGACGTAGCCGTACAGACGCTATCCGACTCATTCTGGGCAGTGTCATGCTATGTTGCTGCCACATTGGCTATTTATCATTATCTTTCAAACTTTATGTCGAAAACCAATCGAATTACCGAGCTATATCATCGCTCGCGTAATCATCAGGTTTTCTTTGCTTCTTTGTTGGGTGCTTTGCCTGGCTGTGGTGGCGCTATTGTTGTGACAACGCAATTTATTAGTGGCCGAGTGGGATTTGGTGCGATTGTCGCGGTACTTACTTCAACAATGGGTGACGCTGCCTTTTTACTTCTTGCCGCCAAGCCAAGTGTTGGATTAGGCGTGGTTGGATTAGGCATTATCGTGGGTACTCTTTCAGGGTTAGTCGTTAATGCTTTTCATGCTGATAACTTTCTGCGACCAGAACCAAAAGAAGCACCTCAGACACATGCTTGTTGCCAACACCAGACAGACCGACACACACCCCTTGAACAACGTGCAATCAATCTACAAGGCGCATTTTGGAAATGGCTTATTGTGCCTGCTAGTGTCGTTGCTGTGTTAATGTCTTTCCAAATAGATATTAATCAGCTGTTGTCTTTGCAGACCAATACCATTGAATGGCTAGGCGCTATCTTCGCGGTGATCACAATGTCGTTGTGGGCGATGACAAAAGAGCTCGGCGATTATCAGTCAACGGTCTCTGAAGATGAAAAAATCGTGGACTCACATCCGATTCAAAAAGCAGCACAAGATACGAATTTCGTCAGTGCTTGGGTGATCGTTGCTTTTCTGGCGTTTGAGCTGACAACCTATTTTTCTGGACTCGACCTTGTAGAAACCTTTTCTCATTGGGGAATTTGGATGCCATTAGCTGGCCTAGCCATTGGTATGTTGCCTGGTTGCGGACCGCAAATTTTAGTCACTAGCCTATACATTTCTGGTGCAGCGCCACTTTCTGCGCAACTGGCCAATGCGATTTCCAATGATGGTGACGCCCTATTCCCCGCCATTGCTATGGCACCGAAAGCTGCTTTGGTCGCGACAATTTATTCGTCCATTCCTGCGTTTATTGTTGGATACGGGTATTACTTTTTATTCGAGTTCTAACGCCCAGAGCATCAAAACGAGAAAGGAGCCGCAGTAGGCTCCTTTCTTGATCTCGGTATTGGGCGATTTACTTCACGCTATGCTGTAACGATCGCTTTCGCATTGAGCCCTTTATCCACGCTCACCATTAACAACTGGCAAGGTTCTTGGTTTAGCTTTTCCCCTGTCCAGTAATCATACCAGTCCACCGGTTGATCAGACGTCAGCGTAAATTCCATCGCTCCGTAACTCGCATAATTAAACAAACAATGGAGGTCATTCTTCGTCGTTAGTTTTAAAAACGCGTGATTTAAACTCAAAGCGGTAAACTTTGCAGATTGTTGGTTACGTTGTTGACGTAACATGAGCTTAGACAGTGTCTTCTTAGCAAACGGTGTAATCTCAGGGAGCGGGTCACCAGACAGCAGCAAACCACCACTAGCTAATAACACCGTGCGATGAAATTCATACTCTTCTCTGGATGCGGCTTGATTAGCTAATGAAGTGAATGTCGCGCAATCCGGGTCAATTTGCCACAGTTTTCGGTGCTGCCAACTACGGTAAAAGGTTTCTTTGGCTATCTGTTCGAATCGACGACTATGACGCTCTACATCGTCAGAAACACGCATTGCATCCACAAGTCCCAGAGATGGCCACATTGGCGCGTTGCAACCTAAAAGCCACGCATCACCAGCGCCTTTAGCAATCGCTTCCATTCCTAAGCGATACGCCTCAACGCCTGTAATACCAGATTGTTTGCGAACACCTTTTAAGGTGCCCCAATAGTTCGCGTCTAGCTTGAACAACTCAACGCCCCACTCTTGTCTCATGACAGAGACTACATTCGTCAGATGGTCTTGTACTTCTGGGTTTGAGGTATCGAGTATGTACCAAGGCGTGCATCGCCAACCACCGTATGTGACATCTTCTGCTTTAAGTAAGCCACCATCCTTGTGGCGAACAAACCACTCTGGATGCTGTTTGAAGATCTCCGACTCAGGCTGTGCAATGAAAGGCGCCATCCAAATTGCCGGCTTTTTTCCTTTTGCACGGATGTTATGAATGAGCTCTTTTACGCCACCAGAAAACTTATCTGATGGGGTTAACCAATCGCCCATAAAGGCTTGATAGCCATCATCCAGAAGTACCCACTCTAGGTCTTCGAGCTTATCTTGCATACAATCTACGTTCTGCATGATGTTTTGCTCTGTCACGTCTGCGTAGTACGCGTACCACGAACACCAACCAACAGGCGCATCTTGTGTCACACCTTGGCGAACAGGATGATGCTCTGCAATCATCTCGCCATAGGTTTGATAAAGCTCGGACAGTGATTGACCGCAGAGTACCGCCACGGACTCAAGTTGATTACTTTCCCAATCCGCCACTTGAGTCAACTCACCATCAATTGCGGCTGATAAAACCCAATGCCCATCACGCAGCACAACATCAAAATAGCCTGCAAAGCGATGACATGATGTGAAGCCAAATAATGTGTAGCCCGCTGAACCTTCCACCACTAAATAGTTGTAATAACGCTTAGGGGCATCTTTAGGGTAGATTCGATAAGAAGGATTATTGTCTGGGCAGCGACCAATATCAACGGGGTGATTGATCGTTCCCGCCGTTTGCGCCAACATTTGAAAACCATCCCCAATTACGTTGGCCTCGTGCTCGTACAAAAACGACATTTCGAATAACACTTCACGGTCGGTAAAGGTTTTATTGTGAAGACCAGCAAAAGAAAAATGTAATTGATTACCCTCGACTTCAACTTGGAAGTCATTGTTATTCACAGTGATCTCAGTGTGATTTGCTAATTGAATGCTCTGAGCCATAATGGGTCTACTCACTTAATTATTATTGTTTAGCTTGGCGCATTATCTCCTGCTTGTCTCACCCAATTCGTTACCATCATCACGAATACCAGTCTCGTTTAACGTTATGAAGTTACTATTGAGACAACGCTCACTGAAATTTTGATAAAAAAATACCAGCCCTGAGGCTGGTATTTCGATTTATGCAAACTGCACTAATTAAGCAACTTCGATCGGACCACCAAATGAAGTGACTGGTGGCACTTTACCTGTGAACTTCTCGAAGTCTACGATACATGTGTTCGCAGAAGTCGCCTGTGCAAGCTCAGAAGAACCGATGTCTTGCGTCAGCGTGTTAGGATCACCGTAGGTACAGATTGCGCCCTCTTTCTCGTTTAGAGGACCGTACCATGCACCTTCTTCGATACGAATAACGCCACGTGGGTAGCTGTCAGTCAAAACAGCACCAGCTAACAGCTGACCACGACCGTTGAATACACGTACCAAATCACCATCTTTGATGCCTTTTGCTTTGGCATCCGCTGGGTTGATGTAAACCGGCTCACGACCTTGTACCGCGTAAGTCGCGCGGAACTCTTCAGACTCACACATTTGAGAGTGAAGACGCTTATCTGGGTGGCAAGACTGCAACCAGAATGGGTATTTATCTGAACCAGGACCACCGTGTGAACGCTCTGATTTTTCGAACCACATTGGGTGCTCTTGACAGTGTTCGTAACCGTAACGGCCGATCTTACGAGACGTGATCTCGATGAAGCCAGACGGCGTACCTAGTGGGTTAAGCTCAGGGTCTTTACGGAAGTCCGCATGACGAACCCAAGGTTTACCTTCACCGAAGTCTAGTACGCTCTTCTCCCAGAACTCATTGAACTCTGGCATTTCGAACTTACCTTCGTTCGCTTTTTTACAATCGTTGTAAAGGCTTTCGATCCATTCCATCTCGCTCATACCACGAGTGTATTCTTCGCGGCGACCAAAACGCTGAGTAAGTTCACTCATGATTTGGAAATCAGGCTTAGATTGGAACAATGGATCAACGAGGCGATGCATCGCAATCAGACCTTTGTTCGAGTATGAACCGTATACGTCGATGTCGTTACGTTCCCATTGCGTACACGCCGGTAGAACGATATCTGAGAAACGACATGTCGCAGTCCAAGCAAACTCGATCGTTACAACCGTTTGAAGTTTGCGGAACGCTTTCTTCATGCGGTTACGATCTTGATGGTGGTGCCATGGGTTACAACCCGAGATAACCATCATCTTGAAGTCTGGCAGTTTCACTTTACCGCCGTTGTAGTTGATCTCTTTGCCAGGTTCTAGCAGACAGTCGATCCAACGTGCAACTGGGATAGTACGACTGTAGCCGTTAAAGTCGTTGTTGTCCCACTTCGGTTTCATACCTTGGTCAAGGTTACGAGGGAAACCACCAGGGCCCGCGAAACCAGTAGAAGGCACACCGATACTTGAATAGTGGTGACCGTAAGAGATACCACCGCCAGGTAGACCGATTTGACCAACCATTGCAGCAACCACAGCCGCTGCCCAGTATGGCTGCTCACCGTGCTCTTGACGCTGGATACACCAACCCATCAGGATCTGTGTACGACCGCTGACTAGCATGCGTGCGAATTCACGGATCTTGTCCGCTTTCACGCCACAAATCGCTGCTGCCCATTCGGGCGTCTTCTCTACTTTGTCTTTTGTCTTACCTTGAACGTATTGAATGAACTCTTCAAAGCCTAGACAGTAAGTATCAATGAATTTCTTATCGTACAGGTTTTCGTTGTACAACACGTGTGCCACAGCGAGCATGAACGCTACGTCTGTCAGCGGGTTGATGTACAAGTGATCGTTCTCTAAGTAGCGCTGAGTTTTGTTCTTCACTGGGTCTACAGATAGAACGTTGATCTCACCTTTTGCCACTTTTTCTTTTAGTTGTGCAAGGTACTTAAACGACTCATGCGTTTCACAGTTCCAACCTACTTGAAGGTTTTTCACTGGGTCGTTAGCCCAAAGAACGATGTTGTCAGAGTTTTCTAGGATCTCAGACCAAGACGTACCTTGTGCATAAACTTCGGTTGAGCCTAGCACGTACGGCATAATGGTTTGACCTGCACCCGTCGAGTAGTCACCTACTTTAGTGATGAAGTTGCCATGCATACCTACTGCACGTTGCATGTGCGCAGTACAGTTGTTAAATGAACCCGTTTGGTTCCAACCTGTTTGACCTGCATGCAGCGCCCATGGGCCGTAGTCTTTTTGAATACGTTCTAGTTCGCGATAAAACAAATCTAGCGCTTCATCCCAAGTTACTCGGATGAAACGGTTGTTACCGCGAGTATCTGCGCTGTATTTATGTTTCTTCAACCAATCTAGACGAACCATTGGGTAACGAACACGTGAAGGGCTGTAGATAATACCCTTAATGCCGTTCAACATTTCTGTTGGGTTTTTGTCTAGCTCTAGCGGCTTGATCTCTTGAACTTTACCCGCGTAGATGTGGGCGCGAAACGCGCCCCAGTGAGAACCGGTTACTTTCCAAGTACCTGTCGTCTCAACGGCATTTGCAGAGGCGGACGCCAATAAGCTAGGACCAATTACTGACGCTGCACTTGTGGTTGCTACACCTTTAAGAAAACTTCTTCGTGTAATAGCCATTTAAAATTACTCCAATCCGACGCTTATTAGTGGTGACCTTCAGCATAATCTGAAGAGTGTTTCTGTAGATACTTCAAGATCAGTGCTTCACTGTCTGTATCTAGGTTAACGAACGCCAACATACCGTCGAACATACCTGGCCAGGTGTTCGCGTCGAAGTGCGCTTCCGCAGGTTGAGTGTGACATACAGAACAATTGGTCTTGTAGGCTTCACGAGATTTTTCCCAAACAGGATTGATGTCGTTCAGCATAGACTCTTTCTTAATCCATACTTTCGCCGCTACTTTTTCCCAAGGAAGGCCTGTTAACTCATCCACTTTTTTCTCACCAGTCGTCACAATGCTGCTGTCTGTTGCTGCTTCTTTCATCAGAGACGCAGTCGCAATGTTCTTACCGAAGTCTTCTTGAATTACACGACCAAAACCTTTTGCTTTGCGCCAACCGTCAATTTCGATCTCAACAAACTCGCCTTTGTCTTCAAGAACTTTAACGGTCGATGCTGGATTAAGAAGACCAGCTTCTTTACTGCCTTGCGCATCAAAGTAAATTGGTAGGTGACGAACGCTCACGAGTTGCTGACCAACGCCGTAATCTGTGTTAGAAGTCATACCCTCTAGATCACCCACGATACCGCCAATGCTGTCCATGCCTGCTGGTAGGTTGTGCGCAATACCCTTGTGACAGTCAACACAGCTTTGATCTTTCTCAGCGGCTTGCTTCATTTGGATACGAGCCGTAGGAGACATTTGCTCGAAATCCATCGATTCGTAGTTGTGACAGTTTTTACACTCCAGAGATTTGTTTGCCGAGAAACGATCCCATTCGTGTTTAGCAAGTTCGATACGACGCTCTTCGAACACACCCGGTTCGTCGTAGTTGCCAAATACTTGTGCAAATACTTCTTTAGAAGCTTGCATCTTACGAGCGATCTTATCTGTCCAGTTATGTGGAACGTGACAATCAGGACAGGTAGCACGAACACCAGAGTGGTTTTTCCAGTGCACCGTTTCTTGTAGCTCAACGTACACGTTGTCACGCATTGTGTGACAACTAATACAGAATTCTTCTGTGTTGGTTGCTTCTAGAGCGGTGTTAAAGCCACCCCAAAAGATAACACCAGCAATAAAGCCGCCCATAGTCAGCACACCTAGGCTGATATGTACAGCTGGGCGCGTCATGGTACGCCACAGTTTAATGATTAATGATTTCATTATTTGCTCTCTTAAAATCTTTTCAAAAGTGTGGTTATGAGCTCACTGGCTTACATGCCGTGCGCGCCTGGAGGCCCAAAGAAGAAGACTTGCAACATCCAAACGATGAACCCGTAGCCGCCAACAAAGGCCACACTCAGAATTGGGAAGAGAACAACTGCAATGAAGAGGAACGACTTCCACTCCAGGGAGCGTTTTTCACCACTCTCAATTTTATTAACATCACTCATACATTTGCCTATTTTGTATCTAGTGTTATTGAAAAGCCCGCGTAACCAAGCTTAAGTTTTTTACAATCTCTAATGGAAAATGTTAGACCATACTAATAGTAGGGTTCAATCAAATAAGCGACCTCAAACCTTGTAATTCAACACTTTTTTGAGCTCATCCAGAGATATGATGGATTGATGTTATTTATTAAAAAACATGAACAGATGTGACAAAATAAGTCTTTTAAGGAGTTGTTAAATAACCAACATTTAAGAAACATCGATCACATTTAAATCGTAATTACCATGCCATAAATCGACTTAAAAACTCCGAAAAAGATAACCACTTGTAAACAGAATGCTGCGTGTTAATGTCTAAAATAGCACTCAAGGTTTACTTTAAGAACAGCAAAAAGTGCACATAGTGGTTCATATAAAGGGGAGGCTTAGATACAATTATTCGCGTATTTTCAAGGAGCGATTATGGATAACGTGGTGGATATAAGCTGGGTCAAACTGGCACTGTTTGGTTTGATTTTATTGGTCCCCTTCTTTATCAATGTCCGCTACAAATTAGGGATAGCAAAAGACACCATAATCAGTGTTATCCGAATGACACTTCAGCTCATATTGATTGGCGTGTATTTAGAATATCTTTTTCAATTAAACAGCTTACTTGTCAATATACTTTGGCTTGCCATCATGCTACTGATTGGTGCCAGCTCAATTGCGGGAAAAGCTCGCTTACCTAAAAAGCCACTTATGCTTCCGCTACTAACGGGCCTTACCTGTGGTCTAATACCACTTCTGATAGCAATTACAGCAGGCTTAGTGCAACCATCCCCTATTTACAATGCGCAGTACATGATCCCACTTGCTGGTATGTTATTGGGTAACAGCTTGAGTAGTAATATCATCGCTCTTCAGAATTTGTTTACGGCTTTTGAGCAGAGACAAGCAGAATATGAGGCTGCAATCTCACTTGGAGCCTCTCCTCGCTACGCATCCTTCCCCTTCATTCAGGAGGCTCTTAGAAAGTCCCTTGCCCCGACTTTAGCTTCTATGGCCACTACAGGGCTGGTTACCTTACCGGGTATGATGACCGGTCAAATTCTAGGTGGCGCGAGCCCGATGGTTGCGATTAAATACCAGTTAGTAATTATGCTGGCTATTTTCGTTATGTTGAGTGCCTCCGTAACCATAACGTTAGAAATGACACTGCGCTGGGTACAAACCAAAGAAGGCCGAATCAAGATAAAAATCGAGCAACCCGAATCGACCAAAACTCACGGTTAGTTGGCGCTTGTGGGTAAAGCCCGTTAAACAACTTATGTTGCCAAGTCGAACGTACTTATAACTGAATAACTCAACTATTCTTCGAGCACTCATCAAGACGCTTTCAGATGAAAAGTCAGGTAGAATTCTTTTTGATATAAGCCTCTAATTTTATGAAATTTTCTTTGTAAGTTTAGATACGCACGACCTTTGATACAGGTTATCCACAGAAAATGTGGATAAGCCCCCAAAACCTATACGCAACCAGAAACATAGCAACATAAGTAATCAATCGAATCGTCATGCATTGATCACGTGACTGACATGTTCTAATTTTAAAGTAAAGGCAGTGACCACAAACTTGGAGAGACGTACATGGATGTCTTAATGATCAAAGAAAATTACGATGAACTCCTGTCCGATGCACCTCTGGATTGGCTCGTTCAAGAACCAAAGGAAGTAACTTCTCATTGGCTCCCAACCGATTTTGGCATCAACGAAGAGTTGATTTAACATGACTCGACTTATTTGACATTTGCAGAGACAAATAAAAAGAAAGGCGAACCATCTGGTTCGCCTTTCTTGTGATCTTCTAAACTTATCGCAAATGGTTATCTTCATCGCGTAGATAAATCATCCAATACCACATGCCAACAAATACGCCACCACCAATAATGTTTCCTATCGTAACAGGAATTAGGTTGTTTACGATGAACCCCATCATGTTTAAGTCCGCGTAGTTTGCAATATCTGCCCCTGTCATTTGCCAAAACGCTTCTGGCGCAAAGTACTTAATACCAATCGCCATAGGTACTTGGAACATGTTCGCAATACAGTGCTCAAAACCTGCCGACACGAACATAGCCACAGGCAAAATCATGACCGCTATTTTATCTGTCAATGTTCGCCCACTAAACGTCATCCAAACTGCAATACAAACTAATACGTTACACATAATGCCAAGCGCAACAGCAGCAAAGAAACCATGATGTAATTTGTGTTGGGAGATCGCCATCGCGTTAAGACCAACTTGGCCATGATCAAACATATATTGCTTGGTAACTAGCATACAGGCCACGAGCAAAATGGCCCCAACCATATTGCCAAAGTAAACCACCAACCAGTTTTTGATAAGTGCTTGCCAAGAGATTTTTCCACTCGCACGCGCAACTAGTGTCAGCACAGAGCTAGTGAAAAGCTCGCCGCCAGTAACCACCACCAAAATCAAACCAAGGCTAAATGCCAGACCACCAATGAGTCGTGTAATGCCCCAAGGCAGCTCGCCTGCGCCTGTCGTTACCGTGGTATAGAAGATGAAAGCAATACCAATATGAAGCCCCGCAGAAATGGCGAGCAGAAAAGATTTGATTGGAGCTTTCGTTGCTTTGCCTACCCCCACTTCAGCCGCGCGTTCCGCAGCTTGTGGCGGTAATAGTGAGTCAAACTGATTAAAGTTCATTCTGGTGTAACATTTAGAAACATTTAAAGAGGCGCGGATAATCGCTCTATTTCCCTATTTTTTCAAGTGCTATTTGGCGTGTTTACTAAAATCGTTGTTATTGGGAGATCAAGCAATAAATAGCGCCTATCATTCGCTACCGTAAGTATCATTGATACTTAACAAGTATTCGGCCTTTCGAACAAAGATCCTGCGTTATATCAGCCTGATAGCGCCATACTTAACACTTCTTGTCGTTGAATGTTGCCCAACGCTACTTTTCAGACTAGCTTGGTAAAAAAAGCGCAAAGGAATCATTTATGAAATATTCAGCTGAACATATCGCCGAATTGAATCTACTTCTTCAGTTCGACCTAAGTAGTGCTGCAACTGGTATTAAAGTTCATACAGACGCGTCAGAAGAAATGCAGGCAGCCGTTGCTCGTCTATATAAGAAGCAACTTTGTACACAGCCTGACGGTGGTTATCTAACAGACGAAGGCATTGAAGTTGCAGAACATGCAGATAAGATTTTGAGAGTTCTGTCTGTGTAATTTGAACAAAAAACGCCACCGAACTCGGTGGCGTTTTTTAGTCCTATATTTTTCCTGTCGATGCCTGTGGCAATAATCGCTTTTTCATTTTGCTAAATGGTTGAACCTTGTCATACAACCAGTTAAAACCAGTGGCATAAAATAGGAAGAAAACGAGGAAGCCGGCTTCCAGCATCAGAGCTTGAAGAAGCGTAATTTCTAAGAACCAGGCAATCACAGGTAGAGAGATAAAGATTAATCCTCCCTCAAAACCAATAGTGTGTCCAAGCCGCATCGCTAAACTTCGCTCAGCTCGATTGTCACCAAACCACTTATCAAAGTACAAGTTGTAGATGTAGTTCCATATCACGGTATACATGCTCAACCCGACCCCAACCAACGCGAGATCACTAGAGCCCTTTCCAGTGATCAATGAAGCCGCTGGTACAACAATCGCGAGTGCGATTAACTCAAAAAGTACTGCATGAAAAATTCGTTCGTTACGAGTCATATTTCTCTGTCCAAATAGTTCTACTCAATGCTTAGAATTTTATCTATTATTTAGATAACCAAAAGTTAGATACCATCGGTTTAAGCGATATGTTTACCATCGAACAACTGCAAGCTTTCATTGCTACATCAGAAGCAGGATCATTTTCAGGAGCAGCTAGAAAACTGGGGCGAGCTCAATCTGTAGTGAGCCAGCACATCATGAATATGGAGATCGACTGTGGCGTTGAGCTTTTCGATCGATCAGGCAGGTACCCTAAATTAACTGAGAATGGCCTCGCTCTCGTACCCTATGCACAAGCAACAATCAGCCAACTCGACCGCCTAAACAATAGGGCATCGCAGCTCTTTTCCACGCCAACGAACAAATTAGTCTTAGCTATTGATGAAGGGATTCCTCTGACTCGCTTGCCGGATGTGCTAAAGAAGTTAGAGCAACGCTTTCCACACTTACAAGTTGAATGCTTAACGGCATCAAGCCCTGATATCATTGAATTGGTTAAGTCGGAACGCGCCACGACTGGGATTATTTTGAGTGATTTACAAATGCCAAGGCACATCGATTTCACCAATCTTGGCAATATTGCATTTGATGTCTATGTCTCTTCAACACATCCTTTAGCAAAGCAGCAAATCACTCACATTGATCAACTAAAACAACATCGTCAATTGGTCATACGATCCAAAAGTGCAGAGCCATGTGGTCTCAATCAAGCATTTAGCCCAGATATCTGGTACGCTGGTAACTACTATATTTTGTTGGAATTGGCGAATAAAGGGTTTGGTTGGTGCTTTCTACCACAGCATTTAGTCGCGTATTCACCTAATACATTAAAAAAAGTTGGGGATGATTTCACAAAACTGGCTTGGCAAGTCAATGTTGACCTTATTCAGCACCAGAAATGGCATTCAGATCCCCTCCATCAACAAGTCAAAGCAGAACTGCTCAACCTATTCGGGCAGACATAAGTAAGTAGGAAGACCCAAATGGCAAATACATTGATCGTAGGTGCAGGCTGGCTCGGAACTCCGCTAGCAGAAACATTGATGAAAGATGGACACTATGTTGTCGTCACTCGTCGTAGCCAAACTCGATTAAAAGAGTTACCCACCTCATTAACTCACTCCGTATTGTTCGATTTCAATCAATTGAACGCCACAGCACGGCTAGATGAACTGCTCAAACAGCATCAAATTACGCACGTTATCGGTGCTTTTCCTCCAGGATTTCGTAAAGGACGCGGTCAAGAATATGCCCAGCAATGGCAAATACTTGCCAACGCAGCTAAGCAAAACAACGTTGAAAAACTTCTCATGATCAGCTCTACCACGGTTTACCCTAACCTTGCTTCCGATATGGAAGAAGCTGACGCGTCACTCTCTTTAGCAGCCGAAAGCCCTTATTTCTCTGACAATGCACGTATTATGCTTCAAGCAGAGCAGCATGTTATCGACTCGAATATTAGCTTTGTTATTCTGCGTTGTAGCGGATTAATCGGGCCAGATAGACACCCATCTCGCTTTGCAGCAAGGCTTCAACAAGTTAGTCGTAAAGCACCAGCTAATATGCTTCATCAAGATGATGCTGTCTCGGCTGCGAAATTTGCCTTAGGCAATTTAAGCAACCAAGTCATTAACGTTACGACACCTCATACTGTCAGCAAGGCTGAGTTCTACCAAGCTGCCATAAACAAAATCGGAAGTGAGATACCTCTTCCACCCGTCACAGAGCAAGCTGACAAGCGTATTCTTGCTGACAAACTACTCTCACTTGGTTATCGATTTCACTTCAATTCAACTTTGGATGCGCTATGAGACTCTATAGACATATAGAAACGCTTTGGGATTACATGCAACTCAAACATAAACTGAAGCCTGCGGACTGTTTGTTTGTGATGTGCAGTAATGATGTGCGTGTAGCGGAGCACGCTGCCAAGCTCTACCACCAAAAGTTGGCACCTTTGATTGTATTTTCAGGGGGTGAAGGTCGCTTCACAGATGGACTGTTTGAAAAAAGCGAAGCAGAAACCTTTGCCGAGATTGCAAAGATGTCGGGCGTTCCAAGTGAAGCAATTTTGCTCGAAACTGAATCCACAAACAGTGGAGAAAATGTTCGCTTTACTGAGCAACGATTAAAAGAGGAAGGAAAACAGTGTTCCTCGTTTATTCTGGTACAAAAACCGTTTATGGAGCGTAGAGCAATCGCGACATTTGAAAAACAGTGGCAGTCACCCTACACTCAGCTCCAAGTAAGCTCTGCGGCTCTTCCATTTTTTGAATACATTAATGAAGACATGCCATTAATGATGGTGCTAGAAGCACTAATGGAAGATTTCTCTCGCGTAAAAAGCTATCCAGAGAAAGGATTTCAAACCAAGCAGAACATCCCTCATCAAGTTGAATCTTCTTACCAGGTTTTACTCGAGCGGTTTGGTTTTGACTTAGGCTAGCTTTTTCTAACCGACAACAAAAAGCCACCAAGTACGGTGGCTTTTCTGTATCAATACGGCTTATTTACCGAGCGCTTCTTTGTAATGTTGGCGGCATACGGAGACATACTTATCGTTACCGCCGATCGCAACTTGATCGCCTTCTTTAATTGCCACGCCGTGTTCATCGGTACGAATAACCATATTCGCTTTGCGGCCACAATGGCAGATTGTTTTGAGCTCAACCAGCTTGTCTGCCCAAGATAATAGATACTTACTGCCTTCAAAAAGTTCGCCTAGAAAATCGGTGCGAAGGCCGTAACACAATACTGGAATATGCAACTTATCAACGACTTCAGTAAGTTGATAAACTTGTTCTTTCGACAAGAACTGACATTCATCAACAAGAATACAGTGACGTTTTTCAACCTCATTCAGACCTGCGATCTCTTGATACAAATTGGTATCCTGACGAAATAAATGTGCGTCAGATTGAAGACCAATACGAGAGCTCACTTTACCGACACCAAAACGATCATCTAGCGCAGCCGTAAAAATAACTGGCGTCATGCCGCGTTCTTGATAGTTGAAAGAGGATTGAAGAAGCGTTGTTGATTTACCCGCATTCATTGCTGAGTAATAGAAATACATCTGAGCCACAGAGCATTACCTAAAGTTAAAGTTTTAATTTATGGAAATGGAAAATAAAAGGGCTGAATTATCAGCCCTTTAAAAATGAAAATTCAATTACTTACGACGCCACGTTGTGCCTTCTGGACCATCTTCCAGAACAATGCCCATTTCGGTCAGCTTGTCACGAGCCATATCTGCATTCGCCCAATCTTTCGCAGCGCGAGAATCATTACGCAGCTTGATCAGAGCTTCGATTTCAGCCACTTCATCATCGTTACCCGCATCACCTTTTAGGAAGGCTTCAGGATCTTGGTGAAGAATACCGATCACGTCAGCTAGTTCACGCATTAGCGCACCGAGTTCGCTCGCTTTCTCTAGGTTTTCTGTCTTCAGGCGGTTAACTTCGCGCGCCATGTCGAACAGAACTGAGTACGCTTCTGGTGTGTTGAAGTCATCGTTCATCGCTGCAGTGAAGCGAGATACGTATTCTTCACCACCAGCAGGCGCCGCGTTTAGGTCTAAACCACGTAGAGATGTGTACAGGCGCTCAAGCGAAGCACGTGCTTGGTTTAGGTTATCTTCGCTGTAGTTTAACTGGCTACGGTAGTGACCAGACATTAGGAAGTAACGCACTGTTTCAGCATCGTAGTGACCAAGAACGTCACGGATAGTAAAGAAGTTACCTAGAGATTTAGACATCTTCTCACGGTCTACCATTACCATGCCGCTGTGCATCCATGTGTTCACGTATTGTGTATCGTGTGCACAGCATGATTGCGCGATTTCATTTTCATGGTGTGGGAACTGAAGGTCAGAACCGCCGCCGTGAATGTCGAAGTGGTTACCTAGGATTGAAGAGTTCATTGCTGAACACTCAATGTGCCAACCTGGACGACCAGGACCCCATGGTGACTCCCACGTTGGTTCACCCGGCTTAGACATCTTCCAAAGTACAAAGTCTAGAGGGCTGCGTTTTGCTGTTTCGATATCAACGCGCGCGCCAGCTTGAAGCTGATCAAGGTCTTGCTTAGAAAGCTTGCC
>NZ_JAWOVM010000078.1:0-20496 GCF_033339895.1 Vibrio sp. 1751 | reverse complement strand
TGTTTCCGAAGAAACTATTTGGATTATCATCAACGAGTGCCCACACAGATTGATAGGTCTATATTGTTAAAGAGCTTTCCTGTTGAGCTTTGCTCAAAACAGGACGGCCATTTTAGCGAGTTAAAGTTTAGTGTCAATCACTTTTTTCAAACTTTCTTCAAGCGTTTCCGCTTGGCTAATTTGGCTTGCTAACTTGGCTTCTTACTTTCGAAACTCAAGCTTCGAAGCGTTGCCGTGTCAGCGAGGTGGCATTATAGAGATTGCGATCACATTGGCAAGCCCTTTTTCTCGTTTTT
This sequence comes from Vibrio sp. 1751, assembly GCF_033339895.1. Classification (NCBI taxonomy): domain Bacteria; kingdom Pseudomonadati; phylum Pseudomonadota; class Gammaproteobacteria; order Vibrionales; family Vibrionaceae; genus Vibrio; species Vibrio sp. 1751. Next base: position 20,200 of record NZ_JAWOVM010000078.1, on the reverse strand, counting down.
TTTGATTTTTTTATCGTTTGGGTGTTTTTTATTCTAAAAGGCGAGTTTTCACTACTATTCTACCTCCATACACCCTGTAATCGCCCTGAATAAGGAAAAAAGATGAGCTCAATGAGAAGCTACAAAGGTATAAAGCCTGAACTTGGTGAGCGTGTTTACGTTGACCCAACCTCTGTTTTAGTCGGTGATATCCGAATTGGCGATGATTCTAGCATTTGGCCACTGGTAGCAGCGCGAGGTGATGTAAACCACATTCACATTGGTGATCGAACGAATATTCAAGATGGCAGTGTTTTGCATGTCACCCATAAGAACGCCGAAAACCCAAACGGCTACCCATTGATTATTGGTAATGACGTTACGATTGGCCACAAAGTGATGCTGCACGGTTGTGAGATCCACGATCGTGTTTTGGTTGGTATGGGAGCTATTGTTTTAGATGCTGTTGTAATTGAGTCAGAGGTGATGATCGGAGCAGGCAGTTTAGTGCCACCTGGGAAAGTATTAGAAAGTGGCTACTTATATGTTGGAAGCCCAGTAAAACAAGCTCGCCCTCTGTCAGAAAAAGAACGAGCTTTCTTGCAAAAGTCTGCCAACAACTATGTGCAGAACAAAAACGACTACTTAAATGAAGTAAAAGACTTGAACTAAAGCCCTGTTAACCGATGATGATATGGCCTTCTTCGTTGAAGGCTTCATCTTCTATTAGCTCTTCAGCCATTTCTTCTAGGTCGAATCGGTAATCAGTAAACACTTTAATTGCCGCTTGCTCAGTTTCAATCAGTGAACCACTGAGCTTTTCTAGCTTTTGTTTCGTCACAAAGCACTCTATTAGTGCGCCTGATTGTTGCGCCGAAAAGTTTACCGATTGTGATACTTCATCCCATGATTGAATATCTGGGAATAAGATGGATTGATTCATCGCTTATTGACCTTCAAGGTTCTTTCTTAGTTCTCTGAGAATTTGTTTGGCACCAGGACGTAAGCCACGCCAAAGCATAAAGCTTTCTGCAGCCTGCCCAACCAGCATTCCAAGACCGTCATACGCATGAGCGGCACCATTTTCTCTTGCCCATAAGTTAAAGCTCGTCACTCCTTTGCCATAAATCATGTCATAGCTTGTGCTGTTGGCGGCAAAGATAGAGGAAGAGATAGCAGGCAGTTCACCACTAAGAGAAGCGGAGGTAGAGTTAATGATGACATCATACTCTTCATCAATACTTTCCATCTCTCTCGCTACGATAGGACCATGAGAGACAAACAGCTCTGCGAGCTCTTGTGCTTTACTAAAGGTACGGTTGGTAATGGTTAAAGAGGTCGGCTTTTGATCGAGTAGTGGCTTAATAACACCACGAGCTGCACCACCAGCGCCAATAATTAGGATTCGCGCACCTTCCAATACAACCTGATGCTGAAGCAGATCTTGCACTAAACCTGCACCATCAGTGTTGTCACCGATGATTTCACCATCGTCTAACTTCTTGAGGGTATTTACCGCGCCTGCTAACTGAGCCCGTTCTGTCAATCGACTAGCAAATCGATAAGCATCTTCTTTAAATGGCATAGTGATGTTGCACCCCTTGCCACCTTCAGCAAAAAACACCTTCGCCGCGTCAATAAAACCATCAACAGGTGCACTTTCTGCGGTGTACACCAAAGATTGATTAGTTTGACGAGCAAACAAGGTGTGAATGAATGGCGACTTACTGTGTCCGATAGGATTACCAAACACGGCATAGCGATCGATTTGCTGGGTCATTTCCTTACCTTTGTTCCTTACTTAGATATAGAGAAAACAGGGCCACCTGATTACAGATGACCCTATCACTATCTATCTATATAGAAAAGGAGATTCCGTGCTTACCACTCTCGGGGCGTTAGGTATCGCTCGTAAAGTTCAGCTTCTGGCGATCCCGCTTCTGGCTCGTAGCAGTACTCCCAGCGAGCGAGCGGCGGCATTGACATCAGAATCGACTCAGTACGCCCACCACTTTGTAAACCAAATAAGGTGCCACGGTCATACACTAAGTTGAACTCTACGTAACGGCCGCGACGATATAGTTGGAATTCACGCTCACGCTCACCATACTCGATCTCTTTACGACGAGAAACGATCGGCAAATAAGCCTGGCAATAGCCTTCACCGACTGCTTTGATGTAAGCAAAACACTTATCAAATTCCCAATGGTTTAGATCATCAAAGAACAAACCGCCAACACCGCGAGTTTCATTACGATGTGGTAGGAAGAAATATTTGTCACACCATGCCTTATGCTCTTGGTAAACATCGTCACCAAATGGTGCACAAAGCTGTTTTGCAGTGTCGTGCCATGATTGGCAATCTTCTTCAAATGGGTAGAACGGCGTTAGGTCAAAACCACCACCAAACCACCAAATTGGGTCTTCGCCATCTTTTTCTGCAATAAAGAAGCGGACATTGGCGTGTGAAGTCGGTACGTAAGGGTTTTTAGGGTGAATAACCAAAGAAACACCCATCGCTTCAAAACGACGACCCGCTAGCTCTGGGCGATGCGCTGTCGCAGATGCTGGCATTTCTTTCCCTTCCACATGCGAGAAATTCACGCCTCCCTGCTCGAAAACAAGGCCATCACGCAAAACACGTGAGCGACCACCGCCACCCAGACGCTCTCCTTTTTCACGTTGCCATGCATCTTCGACAAAGACGGCCTTTCCATCTTCTTGTTCTAACTGCTGACAAATGGAATCCTGAAGTGACATCAAGAACTGCTTTACGGCGTGCTTATCGATCGCTGACATACGTTATTACCTATTACGTGAAACCTAATGATGGCTGGCTAGCAGGGTTAACCCTGTCTTAATATTTGTGAAGTTTTGGCGTCACGAATCTCGCTGGGTTTATCACGACCGCTGGTCTCGCCACGAAGAATGGCGACCAGCTTATCACCCAACTGCTCTTCGACTTCTTCCGTGGTCATACACGGTGGTAAGCCGGAAAGATTCGCGCTGGTAGAGGTTAACGGCTTTCCGAATGCATTACACATTTTTTGCACCAAAGGATGATCAGTCACACGAACCGCAATTGAATCAAACTGCCCTGAAACCCAGTTGGATACTTTATCGCTCGCTGGCATGATCCAAGTGTATGGGCCTGGCCAAGTGGCATGAACAGTCTGTAATTGTTCTTCAGTCAACTGAGATTCATCAATATAAGGCAAGAGCTGATCATAACTTGCCGCGATGAGAATCAGCCCTTTTTCTACCGGACGCTGCTTGAGCTCTAATAGCTTTTGAATTGCTTCTGGGTTATCTGGATCACATCCGACACCAAAAACCCCTTCTGTTGGATAGGCAATCACTTCGCCTTGCTTGAGTGCGTTGAGCACTTGTTCAAAGTTATCCACCGATTACTTCCTATTTGTTTGACTGTGTTGTTTTCACTAAGTGTACAAATATTCATTCTCAGACACTAAAGCAATTTTTTTATAAAATGTATCAATAGCGCCAACAACTGGACGCAAACGTTTGCTTGAGATAAAAATCCCCGTATAATGCGCACAAATTTATAGCTCACCTAATTTTTTGCAGCTTAAAGGAGTTTGAGATGAAAGTCGGTATCATCATGGGTTCTAAATCCGATTGGCCAACCATGAAACTAGCAGCAGACATGCTAGACCAATTTGGCGTGCCTTACGAAACAAAAGTCGTGTCAGCACACCGAACTCCTCAATTACTGGCTGACTACGCCAGTGGCGCAAAAGAACGCGGCATCAAAGTTATCATCGCAGGCGCAGGTGGTGCAGCCCACCTACCAGGTATGGCGGCGGCGTTTACTAGTTTGCCTGTGCTTGGGGTTCCCGTTCAGTCTCGTGCACTGAAAGGTATGGATTCACTGCTTTCTATTGTACAGATGCCAAAGGGAATTGCGGTTGGTACATTGGCGATTGGCGAAGCGGGCGCAGCAAACGCCGGTATCCTAGCAGCGCAAATCCTAGGCACTCATGATGAAAACATCATGGCGAAGGTAGAAGCATTCCGTAATGAGCAAACGGAAACAGTTCTCGCAAATCCAAACCCTGCAGAGGATTAATCAGATGCATGTACTGGTTCTTGGTGCGGGTCAGTTGGCTCGTATGATGTCTCTGGCTGGTGCGCCACTGAATATTCAAATTTCAGCTTACGATGTCAGCAGCGGTGAGGTCGTTCACCCTTTAACTCAACAGGTACTTGGCCATGGCTTGGAAAATGCGATTACGCAAGTTGATGTGATTACTGCCGAGTTCGAGCATATTCCACATGACGTGCTCAAAGTTTGCGAAGCGAGCGGCAAGTTCCTACCAAGTACGCAAGCCATCAAAGCAGGTGGTGATCGCCGTATTGAAAAAGCACTGCTTGATGATGCCGGCGTGCGCAACGCGAAATACTACGTCATTGAAACTCGTGAAGACTTTGAGCGCGCAATTGAACACGTTGGTATGCCAATGGTTCTGAAAAGTGCATTAGGTGGTTACGATGGTAAAGGCCAATGGCGCTTAAAAGAAGCTTCTCAAGTCGACGACATTTGGACTGAGATGGCAGAGTGCATCGCGGCAACACCAACTCAAGCGATTGTTGCTGAAGAGTTTGTTCCTTTTAACCGCGAAGTATCACTGGTTGGTGCTCGAAGCAAAGATGGCAGTGTGGAAGTGTATCCTCTGGCAGAGAACGTCCACACCAACGGTGTATTGAGTCTTTCTACTGCGATTGATGCGCCAGGGTTACAGGAACAAGCAAAGCAAATGTTCACGGCAGTCGCAGATAGCCTAGATTACGTTGGCGTATTAGCGCTTGAGTTCTTTGATGTCGATGGGGCACTTTTAGTGAATGAGATTGCTCCACGCGTGCACAACTCTGGTCACTGGACACAGCAAGGTGCAGAAACGTGTCAGTTTGAAAACCATCTGCGCGCAGTGTGCGGCTTACCATTAGGCAGTACGAAATTGGTTCGTGAAACCTCAATGATTAATATTCTTGGTGAAGACACACTACCAGAAGCATTGTTATTAATGGATGGTTGCCACATTCATTGGTATGGCAAAGAGAAACGTGCAGGTCGCAAGATGGGACACATCAACGTGTGTGGCGACTACCCAGGAGAATTGCACCGTAGGTTGTGCGCCCTGGCAGACATCTTAGATCCAATGACATTCCCAGCCGTGCACGAGTTTGCGAAACAAGCACAACGCTAAAATCTAGCCCCAAAAACCACAAAGGGTCGCACGATGCGACCCTTTTTAATTCCTTTGATGTATTTACCCTTGTTGAGTGTGCTGGCACTTACGGTTGGCACATTGCAATTTCACACCACTGGCGAGTTTCTTCTCCACCAACAACGTAAAACCACATTCTTCGCACCTCCCCTTTACCGGAGGGAGATTCACTGCAAATTTGCATTTAGGGTAGTTATCACATGCGTAGAAAGTTTTACCAAAACGCGTCTTACGTTCAACTAAATGACCTTTACCGCATTCAGGACACGCGTGGTGCTCTTGCGACTGCTTTTCTGGCTCAGGTTGATTAATCGACTCAATATGATGGCACGCCGGATAGTTACTGCAACCAACAAACATGCCATAACGCCCTTGGCGTAATACCAACTCGTTACCACAATCTGGACAAGGAACGCCAAGCTCTTTGACGATGTGTCCATCATTGTTGTGCAGGGCTTTGATGTAATCACAGCTTGGGTAGTGGCTACAGCCAAGAAAGGGACCGTGTTTGCCATGTTTGAGGGTCAACTCGCTGCCACATTTAGGACACGGCTCGTGTTCCAATGCGTGTTCATGGGCAGAGAAAAGGGTGTTGTCGATTTTACTACTCATACTTACCGTTTCGTGAAAAACACACCAAAAGACAAGCTCGCGTTCTTGCTAGCTAAACTCGAACTTGCCTAGATTGGGTTAGTGAAGAATCCCTTGTTCCTTGGTGTACAACAGCTCTTCCATTAGCGTGTAAGCGTTTTCGTTGCCAGGCACATTAAACAGCACCATCAGAATGATCCATTTGAGGTCTTCAAGCTCAAACTCACTCGTTTCTAATCCCATCACTCGGTCAATCACCATTTCGCGAGTTTCTGTGGTTAACACATTGATTTGCTCGAGAAACAATAGAAACCCTCGGCATTCCAAATCTAAACGCTGCATCTCTTTCGCTGTGTAGATACGAGTTGATGACGAAGCCATGCAAGTCGAGATTGCAGAAGAGGTGTCACTTTGCTGCAATGCGGCAAGCTCTTCTAACCAGACAAGGGCTTTGTAGATATCTTTTTGTTGGAAGCCTGCACGGAGCAATTCTTCTTCCAACTCGTCTTGTTCGACCTGTAACTCTGCATCGCTATGGATGTAGGTTTCGAATAGATACATCAGTATATCCATCATCATAGCTAGCCCCTCCCCTTTCGAATATAGCCACCTGAAACCGCAACGACATGCCCAGAGAGTTCTAACTCTAAGAGCTGCATCATGACTTCTTGGACAGGTATATTGGTCCTGTTTGCAAGAATATCAACCGGTGTAGCTTCACTTCCTACGTTAGCTAACAGCTGAGGAAATGGCAATTCTTCTTCATCATTTAACGTAGAAAATAAATCGGTACTCTGATTAATAGACCAATCAAGCAAGGACTGTATTTCATCTAAGACATCTTTCGTCTTTTCTACGAGGCAAGCGCCATGACGTATCAACTGGTTTCCACCGCAGGCATTGGGGGCATTGATTGACGCTGGCAGCGCAAATACTTCTCGACCTTGCTCAAGCGCGTAACGAGCTGTAATTAACGAGCCGCTCTTTTTCGCCGCCTCGACGACCAGTACACCAAGCGATAATCCACTAATAATACGATTACGACGCGGGAAGTTTTCTGGACGCGGCTTGGCATTAGGCCGAAACTCAGACACCAAGGCCCCATGTTCAATAACACGTTGCGCTAAACCACGATGACGTGCCGGATAAATATTTTCTAAGCCAGATCCTAGCACCGCAATCGTCTTACCACCCGCTTGCAACGCACCATCATGCGCATGACCATCAATGCCTAAAGCGAGACCACTGGTGACAATAAAATCGTGCTGAACAAACTCTGCAGCAAACTGACGTGCATGCTGTAATCCATCAATACTCGCATTTCGACTGCCAACCATCGCGATTTGTGGCTGAGAGAGACAAGTAGGGTTTCCTTGAACAAAAAGTAGAGGTGGCGGTGCAACGATTTGTTTGAGTTGAGGTGGATAACGCGGGTCAGTCAGTGTCAGGATATGATGATTTGTAGAAGCCTCAAGCCAGCTTAAACAAGCATCGACTTCTTTATCTGTTGAAGCCCAAGCTTGAATTTGCTTAGTTGTTAACCCAAGTTGTTGTAGCTGTTCAGGAGAGAAGTTTACGATGTTACGTGGCGTGTCTCTTGCCAGTAGCTTATTCATTTTGACGCCGCCAATGCCTGGTAAACAACTCAGTTTTAACCAGGCAGCGAGATCATCGTTATTTCGTCGATTCATCGATGGTTAATTCGTCCGCCAACGGTGACACCACCGAAATATCTTGGTTAATGGGTTTAGTACTGTTAGTGATCAGTGCCAAGCTAAAGTACTCATAAGGACGAATGACCAGCAACTCACCAACTTTGCTTTGAGGCAAAGTAATTTTCTTATCAAGCACGCCAAACTCTTTCTTGAACTCATCGCCGTCTTTGTAAACTGGGTGCGCGTCTTCTTTTAAATCAAACACACTGCCTTGCTTCAGATTGTCTGACGTGCCTTTATCAATCACCACGACTTGGTTAGTTGAACTAAAGCGAATACCTTCGATATTACCTAGCAACTTTGCCGAACTGCCTTGTGGCGACGGCAGCGGGTAGAACGTAGTCGTGAAGTCAGTATTCTCAACCGATTGATTTGGCAACGCGATATCGTTACGTAGAATTTCTTGCATCTGCGATGTAAGCTTCAAACCTGAATAATCACTCGAAGCTTCAACGAGCTCGCCTTTGGCAATCAAACGCAGCGCGGTAATCTCTTCGGACACATCGTCACGCGAAAAGGTAGCTACTGGTCGGTAAATAGCCCAACCTGTCGCGGTCTGATTACCATTGATATACAGCACATCTTCTGCAGTCAGATACTTACTGCCTTTGCTGCTACCCATCACTTTTGCTGCACTGTTCAACGCATCTTGATCCAGCAACCGATCCGATTTGAGGTAAGGCATCACCAAACCTTCCGCGACCGTTGGTACCGCTTTCTTTTCCGTGATACGTGCTTTCGGGCTCAGCTTCTTAACCGGTTTTAGGCTCAATACGGGCTGACCGTTAATCCACACCAAAGACAGCTTGTCACCGGGATAAATTAAATGAGGGTTGTCGATTTCCGGGTTTACTTGCCATAAACGAGGCCACAACCACGGGCTATCCAAGTACATGGCCGAAATATCCCATAGCGTATCGCCCTTCACGACTACATATGTTTGTGGCGCATCATCTTTAACAGTCAGTGGGTTTGCATCCACATTTGCTACAGCGTTGAAAGAGAAAAGTAACGGCAACGTAACACTGGCAACGTTGCGGAAAATTCGATTCATGACCCTCGTCCTTGGTCTATTAAGCAGGAACCAGAATGGAAATTGGTGCAAGGATGCTGTCATTTAGGCTATAAAATGTCTAGAATTGAGCCAACAAGGTTTGTGCTGTTTCGGCACAGTTCAATATTTCGAGTGAATATGTCTGTATTACAAGTATTAACATTCCCGGATGATCGCCTGCGCACAGTCGCAAAGCCTGTTGAAGCGGTGACACCTGAGATTCAAAAAATCGTCGATGACATGATTGAAACCATGTACGACGAAGAAGGTATTGGCCTTGCTGCAACGCAGGTTGATATCCACAAACGTATCGTAGTGATTGATATTTCAGAAACTCGCGATGAGCCGATGGTGCTAATCAACCCTGAGATTCTGGAAAAGCGTGGCGAAGATGGCATCGAAGAAGGCTGTCTGTCGGTACCAGGTGCACGCGCACTTGTGCCTCGCGCTGCAGAAGTTACCGTTAAAGCACTGGATCGTGATGGCAAAGAGTTCACCTTTGAAGCCGACGACCTGCTAGCGATTTGTGTTCAACACGAGCTTGATCACCTACAAGGTAAGCTGTTCGTGGATTACCTATCGCCACTGAAACGCAAACGCATTCAGGACAAGCTAGCAAAAATCAAACGCTTTAACGAGAAGCAGCAAAACGCTTAATCTCGAACCATACCAATTAGAAGGAAGTCTACCTTGAGTCAGTCTTTACGAATTGTCTTTGCAGGTACTCCGGATTTCGCCGCCCGTCACTTGGCGGCGTTGTTGTCTTCGGAGCATGAAGTCATCGCGGTTTACACAAACCCAGATCGTCCAGCGGGTCGTGGCAAAAAAATGGCTGCGCCACCGGTAAAACAACTGGCGCTAGAACACAATATCCCGGTTTACCAACCTGAAAGCTTTAAGTCCGACGAAGCCAAACAAGAACTTGCCGATCTGAACGCCGACCTCATGGTTGTCGTGGCGTACGGTATGCTGCTGCCACAAGCGGTTCTTGATACCCCTAAACTGGGTTGTATCAACGTACATGGTTCTATCCTACCTCGTTGGCGTGGTGCGGCTCCAATCCAACGCTCTATTTGGGCGGGCGATGCAGAAACTGGCGTGACCATCATGCAGATGGACATCGGTCTCGACACTGGTGATATGCTGAAGATTGCAACTCTGCCAATCGAAGCGACAGATACCAGCGCTTCAATGTACGAAAAATTGGCTGAGCTTGGCCCAGAAGCCCTGATTGACTGCCTAGCAGACATTGCTGCGGGTAAAGCAGTGCCAGTGAAGCAAGACGATGAGCTCGCGAACTACGCGAAAAAGCTCAGCAAAGAAGAAGCACGCATCAACTGGAACGACGATGCGGCGCACATTGAGCGCTGCGTTCGTGCATTTAACCCATGGCCAATGAGCCACTTTGAGGCGGCAGAAAACAGCATCAAAGTATGGCAAAGCCGTGTGGCAGAGCAAACCAGTGACAAGCCAGCCGGCACCATCGTACAAGCAGATAAAACCGGTATTTATGTTGCGACAGGCAACGGCGTACTGGTGCTAGAGCAACTGCAAGTTCCTGGCAAAAAAGCCATGTCAGTTCAGGATATTCTGAATTCGCGTGCGGCTTGGTTTGAAGTTGGCACTCTGCTGGTTTAAGCCATACTAGGGGTTATTATCCCCAATTATACGAACTTTTAGAGGGCAGAGATGCCCTCCTTTACTTTAAGGTACTCATCATGAATGTTCGCGCTGCGGCTGCTAACGTCCTGTATCTTGTCGTCGACAAGGGCCACTCACTTTCAAGCGCTCTTCCAGCGGCTCAACAAACGGTACGACCTCGTGACCACGCTCTGTTACAAGAGATCTGTTACGGTGCGCTACGTTACCTACCTCGCCTAGAAATGATCGCAAACCAATTGATGGATAAGCCGCTAAAAGGCAAACAACGTGTATTCCATCACCTAATTCTGGTTGGTATTTACCAACTGAGCTTCATGCGCATTCCTGCGCACGCAGCTGTCGGTGAAACGGTTGAAGGCACTAAAGAGCTGAAAGGTCCTCGTCTGCGTGGTTTGATTAACGCTGTATTGCGTAACTACCAGCGCAACCAAGAAGAACTCGACCAAATGGCCGTCAGCAACAACGCTGGCAAGTACGGTCACCCAAGCTGGTTACTAAAACTGCTGCAAGAGGCCTACCCACAGCAATGGGAAAGCATAGTTGAAGCGAACAACCAAAAAGCACCAATGTGGCTCCGTGTAAATCACCAACACCACACTCGAAATGAATACCTTGCGCTGCTCAAAAATGAAAACATTGATAGCACGCCACACACAGAAGCAATGGACGCCATAAAATTGGCCGCGCCATGTGACGTGATGAAGCTACCTGGTTTTGAAAAAGGTTGGGTTTCGGTCCAAGATGCGGCGGCGCAGCTCTCGATCAACTACCTAAAACCACAAGACGGCGAACTGATTTTAGATTGCTGTGCAGCGCCAGGTGGCAAGACGGCGCACATTCTAGAGCGCACGTCAGGCAGTGAAGTGGTCGCGATTGACTGCGACGACACACGCTTGAAACGTGTGCATGAAAACCTGAAGCGTCTCAACCTTCAGGCAAAAGTGGTTTGCGGTGATGCGCGTAATCCACAAGAATGGTGGCAAGGCGAGCAATTTGATCGCATTTTGCTGGATGCCCCATGTTCTGCGACTGGCGTGATTCGTCGTCACCCAGACATCAAATGGCTACGTCGTGCAGACGACATCGCCGCATTAGCAGAGCTGCAAAGTGAAATTTTTGATGCCATGTGGACGCAACTGAAGCCCGGCGGCACAATGGTTTACGCGACTTGTTCAATCACACCGCAAGAAAACGTGGAGCAAGTAAAAGCGTTTTTAGCACGTACCGCGGATGCGCAACTGCTGGATTCTGATCCCGACCAGCCTGGTCGTCAAATTCTACCAGGCGAAGAAGATATGGATGGTTTCTACTACGCAGTGCTAACTAAAACACACGCGTAACAGCATGCTAAATAGGGCGATTGAAGCGATTTCAATCGCCTTTTTCAGATACGAGAAAAGAGTATGAAGATCATTATTCTTGGTGCAGGTCAGGTTGGCGGCACACTGGCAGAAAACCTAGTGGGTGAAAACAACGACATCACCATCGTCGACAATAATGCCGACCGACTGCGTGAATTGCAGGACAAATACGACCTACGTGTGGTCAATGGCCATGCGAGCCATCCAGACGTGCTACACGAAGCTGGCGCGCAAGACGCCGATATGCTCGTCGCAGTAACCAACACTGATGAAACCAACATGGCCGCCTGTCAGGTCGCGTTCACTCTATTCAATACCCCAAACCGCGTTGCGCGTATTCGCTCTCCAGAATACTTGGCAGAAAAAGAAGCCCTGTTTAAATCTGGCGCCATTCCTGTTGATCACCTTATCGCACCAGAAGAACTCGTCACGAGCTACATCGAACGTCTGATCCAATACCCAGGCGCGCTGCAAGTGGTGAGCTTTGCTGAACAGAAAGTCAGCCTAGTGGCGGTGAAAGCCTACTATGGTGGCCCGCTGGTGGGTAATGCGTTGTCTGCTTTGCGTGAGCACATGCCGCACATTGATACCCGTGTGGCGGCGATTTTCCGTCAAGGCCGTCCGATTCGCCCACAAGGTACCACCATCATTGAAGCCGACGATGAAGTGTTCTTCGTCGCCGCAAGCAACCACATTCGCTCAGTGATGAGTGAGCTTCAGCGCCTAGAAAAACCGTACCGCCGCATCATGATTGTTGGCGGGGGTAACATCGGCGCAAGCTTGGCAAAACGCCTAGAGCAAACTTACAGCGTGAAGCTGATTGAGCGTAACTACCAGCGTGCAGAAAAGCTCTCTGAGCAACTAGAAAACACCATCGTGTTCTGCGGTGATGCGGCAGACCAAGAGCTTCTCTCGGAAGAGAACATCGACCAAGTCGACGTCTTCATCGCGCTGACCAACGAAGATGAAACCAACATCATGTCTGCAATGTTGGCAAAACGCATGGGCGCTAAAAAAGTGATGGTGCTGATCCAACGTGGCGCTTATGTAGACCTGGTACAAGGCGGCGTAATTGATGTAGCAATCTCACCTCAGCAAGCCACTATTTCAGCCTTGCTAACGCACGTTCGTCGCGCTGATATCGTAAACGTGTCCTCACTTCGCCGCGGCGCTGCGGAAGCGATTGAAGCCGTCGCTCACGGTGATGAAAGTACATCTAAAGTGGTTGGACGTGCGATTGGAGATATAAAGCTTCCACCTGGGACCACCATTGGTGCTATCGTTCGTGGCGAAGAAGTTCTTATTGCCCACGACCGTACGGTCATCGAACAGGATGACCATGTGGTGATGTTCCTGGTCAACAAAAAATACGTATCAGACGTCGAAGCGCTATTCCAGCCGAGTCCATTCTTCCTCTAGGATTTTCCTATGGTCAACTTACGTCCCGTACTGTTTGTTATCGGGCTAGTTTTATCCAAACTGGCCCTGTTTATGTACGTGCCGACTTTGGTCGCTTTCTTTACCGGTACGGGGGGATTCCTCGATTTCGCCCAAGCCGTTGTGATCACGCACCTTGCCGCCTTCATCTGCCTAACGATAGGTCGAACCGCCAAGTTCAAACTCAGCGTACGCGATATGTTCCTCATCACCAGTTTGGTTTGGACCATCGCGAGTGCGTTTGCCGCCTTGCCATTTGTGTTTATCAACCACATCAGCTTCACCGACGCCTACTTCGAAACGATGTCGGGTATCACCACGACGGGCTCAACGGTGCTCAGTGGCCTAGACAACATGGCGCCGAGCATCTTGCTGTGGCGCTCTATTTTACAATGGCTTGGTGGCATTGGTTTTATCGTGATGGCGGTAGCAGTGTTACCTATGCTGAATGTCGGTGGTATGAAGCTATTCCAAACCGAATCATCAGATTGGTCGGATAAAAGTAGTCCAAGAGCGAAAACGGTCGCCAAAAACATCGTAGCGGTATATTTAATGCTAACGGGCCTATGTATTTTGGGCTACTTGATCACCGGCATGAACCTGTTCGAAGCAATCAACCATGCCTTTACTACGCTATCGACGGGTGGATACTCTACATCTGATGGGTCAATGAACCACTTCTCTAATGGCGCACATTGGGTGGCCACTACCTTTATGTTCTTAGGTGGTTTGCCGTTTTTGCTCTTTATCGCCGCGTTACGTAAACGCCGTATTGATGTGTTGGTTAACGACGCTCAAGTTAGAGGATTTGCGTACCTGTTCGTATTCTCAAGCTTAGTGATTTCAGCTTGGTTAGTGATTCGAGATGGGTACACCATTTTGGATGCCCTGCGAGTGTCGATGTTTAATATTGTCTCTGTCGTCACCACAACTGGCTTTGGCTTAGAAGACTTCACCGCATGGGGCGCATTACCCACCACTCTTTTCGCATTCTTAATGATGGCGGGGGCATGCTCAGGATCAACGTCTGGCGGGATCAAAATCTTCCGCTTCCAAATTGCGATGACGCTGCTAAACAAACAAATGATGAAGTTGATTCACCCTTCAGGGGTGTTTGTACAGCGTTATAACCAGCGACCGGTGAATGATGATATTGTTCGCTCAGTGGTGGCATTTGGCTTGATGTTTTTTATCACCATTATCTTTATCGCAGGTTGTTTAAGTGCTCTTGGCCTCGACCCTGTGACCAGTATTTCTGGCTCAATCACCGCCGTTGCCAATGTTGGCCCTGGTATGGGCAGTGTGATTGGCCCGACAGGCAACTTCGCGCCTCTGCCCGATACTGCCAAATGGCTCTTAAGCTTTGGGATGTTAATGGGCCGCTTGGAAATTCTGACTATTCTTGTACTGTTCTTTCCTGCGTTTTGGCGCCGCTAAGCAGACTCTAATTAAAAGGTATAACAATGAAAACATGGATTACTCTGGCGACCCTACTTGCCGCCTCATCCACATACGCCGCCGAGGTCATCACTTTAGCCGATGGTCGAGAAGTGAAGTTGAACGATGACTTTACCTGGGAATACGTCATGAAAAAACCGGCGCAGCAAGCGACGGAGACACAAACAACAGCAAGCGTAGTTGAAACAATCGCAGCTCCTGCGATTGCGACAATCCCAGTGATAACGAAAACCGTTGGCACGACCGTGGTGGTAAACGCCAAAAAGCCAACCATGCAGCTATCAGATTCAGGTGTGGATGTATTGATTGGTTCAGCAAGCTATCAAAGCGGTGAGCTTATTTTGCCTACATCAATCACTAACCAAAGCTCTCAATCTGTCATTCAAGTGGAAGTTGAGGTGCAAGTGTTTGATATGTCTGGTCAGCAACTGGCAAAAGAAAACGTGACTGTTTGGCAATCCATCAAGCGCATGGCGGATACCTACCTGAGACCTCAGCAAGCGGAGCAAGGTAAGAGCATAAAACTGGCTGTACCGCAATCACAGCAATACCAGTTTTCTGCCAAAGTGCTAGAGGTAAAAACTCGCTAATACGTGTTTAATATTCTTTGTTGAGCCTATCGGCTAGATAGGCTCAACAAAGTAATAAATAGCAAAGAAATGGCACACGCAGCCAGCCAAAACAAAGCCGTGCCAAATCGCATGGTTAAAGGGAACGCGCTTCGCAACGTAGAAAATCACGCCCAGTGAATACACAATTCCACCAGCGGCAAGCAGTGTAAGTCCGCCGACATCCAAGTTGATCGCCAACTGATAAATCACAATCAACGATAACCATCCCATCACCAAATACGTCATCAAAGAAAGCTTTTTAAATCGATAGACGAACGCAACTTTCATGATGATGCCGATCAACGCAATGCTCCAAATAACGATCATCAACCCAAATGCTAGAGGTGTTCTTAAGCTGACTAACAAGAAAGGGGTATAGCTGCCTGCTATCAAAAGATAAATAGCACAGTGGTCGAAGGTTTTTAGCCAACGTTTCGCTTTGGGATGAGGGATCGCATGATAGAGCGTCGAGGCCAAAAATAGCACGATAATACTCGCACCATAAATCGCCATACTGGTAAGCGTTAAAGTGTCAGCTTGATGGTCTATGGCTTTAACTAACAGCAGTATCAAGCCAACAATACCAAAAATCATCCCTATACCGTGGGTGATGGTATTGGCCAGTTCTTCACGTTGACTGTATTGAGGTTTCTGCAGCTCGGACATCAATGCGCCTATACTAGAGTTTGAAATTTGCTCTAGTATGGCACATTAGGCTTACACGTGTAAGCTTAAATTAAGACTCATGAACGGCAGTAGTTTGATCGAGATAATTGAGTACCAGTTCGCCAACTTGATCTGGCTTAGTCGTGGCAGGGATGGTCAGCTCTCGCTTGAGTTTGCCACTACCCAGTAAGCTCGCGAGCATGCCACCTTGCCCCTTGCGTGTGCGGTCAACTTCAAACCACAACTTGAGCTCTTGCTCACTGCGGTGGGCAACAAATTCTAATTCGCGCCACACGCCGTGGTAAGGTCCGTCGGTTGGCACCAGTTCAAACTCTTGCACAAATGGTAGATCGAATCCTTTCACTTCCTCGCATTCCACCTGGCGAATTCGTAAACCTTGCGCTTCAAATGCAGATAGTACCGCATCCATCAGTGGATCAGGTCGGACGGTGAGGATGTCTTTATCAGTCGGATCCAAAGCAGCAGCAACGTCTAAGCCAGTTTCTAACCATACTTTGGCATCACCAATGGTGACAGGCGTGTTCCAAGGCACATCGAGCTTAACATCGAAGGTACGCTCTTCGCCGGAATGGATGGTAAATGCGTAAGGGAGACTCCACTTAGCAAGCACATGAGTTTGAGGTACTCGGCGCATGCTGTGTCCTTCTCGCGCACCACGGTCATCAGGGGCTTCTGCGATGTAGCGGCAACAGAGTTTTAAATCAATGTTGTCGATCGCTTGTTCAGTCGCACCACCATATACATGGATCGACACATCCACACTTTGACCTGGGTATAGCACGTCTTGGTTTAAGATTGAGTCGACCTTCGCGCTCCCAATCCCAAAACTGGCAAGTGTCTTCTTCAAAAATGACATAGGCACCTCCTTCATCGAGATCTCATACTACTACTGCTGATCGTGGGATCAAACAAAAATTGCCTCGAACATCGCGACAAAATGACAAAATCTAAACAATTCAATTGCTCAACTATCGACCAATTATTACAAGGATGCTAATCTTACACTTGATATGCATGCATATCGGTATTCCTGACTCATTAACTGGATTGGCGAGAGCCAGAAGAGTGATTCTTCAATCTTGTTGGAGCCTAGCTCATAATGATTCAGGCCATTACATCGGCAATGGATATGCCTGACAGTTAGGTAAATTAATGCGCCCAACAACAGTCAGGTTCGCACACACTAATACTAGTGCAATGCGCCGCCGCAGTGGCTTTACTACTGCACCAAAGGCAAAGCAAGTTGCGCCAGCAATGACATTGGTTGAGAAGACAGCAATGATGTCGAGTGTTCCGGCCAAAGTTATCAAAGCAGCTTAATCAAAAGCGCGGCGCCAGCTGCGCTTTTTTCTTTGCACGCGACTCATAAAGCTTCAAAGACTTAGAACAAACTACAGTGAAAGAGATAGTTTTTCCTATTTGGTCTTCGCAAAGCAATTTGGTACCTTTACTGCTAATTACACCTATAAATTCTGTGGAGAAAGAAATGAAGTGTCATCGCATTGAAGAGCTGCTTGAGCTACTAGAGCCTGAATGGCATAAAGAGCAAGAGCTGAACCTATTGCAGTTCATCGTTAAGCTGGCAAAAGAAGCAGGCTATGAAGGAAAGCTAGAAGATCTGACCGACGATGTACTGATCTACCACCTTAAAATGCGTAATAGCAGCAAAGATGAAATGATCCCTGGACTCAAAAAAGACCAAGAGGACGATTTTAAAACGGCGATCCTACGCGCTCGTGGCATCATCAAATAACCAGCTCAACAGCCAGTATTCTTTAAGCGACTCTCTCTGTGAGTCGCTTTTTTATAACCAAAGTTTTTAGTCCCACAATTGGTTATAACTGTTCAGCCAATTATCAGGTTAACTGTACTGATTTTTGTTGTTAAACATTGACTGCGTTAAAGAAACGGAATTGTTATTGATTGTATAATCGCCGTTCATCAGTATTTACTAAAATAATTATGTTCGGTCATCTTTATGACGGAACGAGCAGCAATGTCATCGAGCGACATCAATAGAAATGACGCCGTACATTATAAAAGCCTAAGAAGGATGAGTGCATGAGTCAGGACAAGATCGATATCAAAGATGTGACTCCTAAAACCTATAATCCCAAAACCCACAAAGGAAACGGGGATCGGTTTAACCCAAGTAATCGCATCTATGTACGCGAAAGTAAAGGAACTTACCAGAAACTACGTCGTTACGGTGGTTGGTTCTTACTACTTCTCTTCGCTTTGATACCGTGGATTCCTTACGGTGAACGTCAAGCGATCTTGCTCGATATTGGCAACCAGCAGTTCAACTTTTTCGGTACCACCCTGTACCCACAAGATCTTACCCTACTCGCCTTGCTGTTTGTGATCGCGGCGTTTGGGTTGTTCTTTATTACCACCTTCTTAGGTCGGGTTTGGTGTGGCTATCTCTGCCCACAAACCGTCTGGACCTTCATGTATATCTGGTTTGAAGAGAAGCTCGAAGGTAGTGCCAATAAACGCCGTAAACAAGACTCCAATAAGCTGACGGCGAATTTAGCGATGCGTAAAACCGTCAAACATATAGCTTGGTTTGCCATTGCACTCGCCACTGGTTTTACTTTTGTTGGCTACTTCGTACCAATGAAGCAATTGGTTATCGACTTTTTCACCTTTAACGCCAACTTCTGGCCCGTCTTTTGGGTAATGTTCTTTGCCATTTGTACTTATGGTAATGCTGGTTGGATGCGTTCCATCATGTGTATTCACATGTGTCCTTACGCGCGCTTCCAATCTGCCATGTTTGATAAAGACACCTTCATCGTTGGCTACGATGCAAAACGTGGGGAAAAACGTGGCCCACGTCCGCGTAAAGCCGATCCAAAGCAGCTTGGTTTGGGTGATTGTATTGATTGTGATTTGTGTGTGCAGGTGTGCCCAACAGGTATCGATATTCGTGACGGCTTGCAGTATGAATGTATCAACTGTGGCGCCTGTATTGATGCGTGTGACAACACCATGGATCGCATGGGCTACGAGAAAGGCCTAATTAGTTACACCACCGAACATCGCTTATCGGGTAAGAGTACCAAAGTCATGCGTCCGAAGCTGCTAGGCTATGGTGCCGTACTACTCGTCATGGTCGGTCTTTTCTTTGCCCAAATTGCAGCGGTAGACCCAGCCGGCATGAGTGTTATTCGCGACCGTAACCAACTGTTCCGCGTTAATAGCTCGGGAGAAGTAGAAAACACCTACACCCTCAAAGTGATCAACAAAACTCAGCAAGTGCAAGAGTACTCGTTGGATGTTGAAGGGCTATCCGATGTAAGCTGGTATGGTAAGCAGACAATTCAGGTCCAGCCAGGTGAGGTATTAAACCTGCCAATGAGTCTTGGTGCCGATCCTGACAAGCTAAACTCTGCGATTACGACAATTCAGTTTATACTCACCGATAAGAGCAACGAATTCACCATTGAAGTAGAAAGCCGTTTTATTAAAAAACTATAGTGCTACTTCAGTGACTAACGGAAAAAGGCTCAGTAATGAGCCTTTTTGTTTATATGTCCCAAAGTATGTTTAACTTTGACGCCCTTACCCCAGACTTTATGTGGTACGCGTTAGAAAGCATCGGCGTTCGCGCAGAATCAGGCTTTCTTCCCCTCAATAGCTACGAAAACCGTGTTTATCAATTTACTGACGAAGAGCGTCGTCGTTATGTCGTCAAGTTTTACCGTCCTGAACGTTGGAGCAATGAACAGATCCAAGAGGAGCACGACTTTACTTTAGAGCTGATTGGCAATGAGATACCCGTCGCACCACCTGTGCGCATCAACGGTGAAACCCTGCATCACTATCAAGGCTATGCTTTTGCGCTGTTTGA
The DNA here is from genome assembly GCF_033339895.1 of Vibrio sp. 1751. Classification (NCBI taxonomy): domain Bacteria; kingdom Pseudomonadati; phylum Pseudomonadota; class Gammaproteobacteria; order Vibrionales; family Vibrionaceae; genus Vibrio; species Vibrio sp. 1751. The sequence continues at coordinate 540 of NZ_JAWOVM010000078.1, read as the reverse complement.
TAGCGTGGGTGGTCGCCAATACGAGGTTGACAATTTAGATCAGCTCGAAGGTGTAGGGCGTTTCCTTGGCCGCATCCATAAAGTCGGCAGCCGCCAAGCGTTCCAACATCGCCCTACGATCGGCTTACAAGAATACCTGTATCAACCAAGAGAGATTCTGCAAAACGCCAATATGATTCCAATGCACTTGGAGAACAGCTTCTTCAATGACTTGGATATGCTGATCAAATCAATTGAAAGCCACTGGCAAGAAGGCTTCAATATGATTCGTTTGCATGGCGATTGCCACCCAGGCAATATTTTGTGGCGAGATGGCCCTATGTTTGTTGATTTGGATGACGCTCGTAACGGCCCTGCAGTACAAGACTTATGGATGCTATTGAACGGTGAACGCCAAGACAAACTGATGCAGTTGGATATTGTTTTAGAGGCTTACCAAGAGTTTTGCGACTTTAATCCTGCAGAATTGAAACTAATCGAGCCACTTCGCGGTCTACGAATGGTGCACTATATGGCATGGCTAGCAAAACGTTGGCATGA
>NZ_JAWOVM010000077.1:0-20805 GCF_033339895.1 Vibrio sp. 1751 | reverse complement strand
TCTCCATCTTGGTAACACTCGAAGACAACATAACCTGAGTTTCTCTTCACACGAGGGAAGCCATACACTTCCAACTGTGTCGCTTTGTCCTGAATTTCACCAGCACACTCTTTCTCAAAGCCAGAACGGCAATAGAGCATTAGTTGTTTCACTTGGAGACCTCTTTGATATTGAACGCAGCAAAAAAGAACAGACACCAACCAATCATGAACAGTAATCCTCCCACAGGAGTAATTGGCCCAAACCACTTAATGCCCGTCAGCGCCAGCGCGTAAAGACTGCCGCTAAAACAAAAGATGCCGATAATAAAGCAAATCGCCGCAATGAAAAAATATTTTTGTGCTTTTTGTCCCAAATTGAGCAGAAGCAGAATGGCACAAAACACAATCGCCAACGTGTGAATAAATTGATACAGAACTCCGGTCTCAAATACACCGAGCAAATAAGGGGCCAGTGTCGCTTTTAGCCCATGAGCAGCAAATGCTCCAAGAGCGACCGAAATCAGCCCAGACAATCCAGAGAATGAGAGTAACCACTTACTTTTCACTGTACACCTCTTTTATAAACGCCGCTAACTGCTCTATCGCGAGTGCAATGTTACCCACTTCAGTATGACCTGAGATCTTGCGCGGTTTGAAGCTGTGGTCACCATCAGGTAAAAAGCTCACCGTTACTTGTGACGAAAGGACGAAATCATCGAATTCCTCACGCTTACCAAAGGTGTCTCGTTCCCCTTGCAGAATCAGCGTAGGTTTCTCAATGGTTGCTAAGTGCTCGCCTTTGTATTTCTCTGGCTTTCCTGGTGGGTGAAATGGAAACCCTAAACAGGCAATGCCCGCCACCAGCTCATTTTCAGCCAACAAGCTCGACATACGACCGCCCATTGACTTACCACCAATAACCACGGGAGAAGAAGTAAAGTGAGCGATCACTTCGCTGTATGCTTCGAGCAACTTTGGCGCGCGATCGGGCGGACGCTTTTTGCCATCTTCCGAACGTTTCACCATGTAAGGGAAATTAAAACGCACTACACGAATACCTTGCTCCACTAATCCTTTGGCGACAGCTGTCATGAAGTCATGCTCCATCCCCGCACCTGCGCCGTGAGCAAAAATAAACAGCGGTCCGTTTTCAGGCCCCTCAGCTATCCAGTGATTCATCCAATACTTCCTCTTGTTCTTTTCTCGCGGTTGCTAACATCCAGTCTCTAAACGTTGCGATTCGGCCCATATCTGCCTGCTGTTCATGACACACCACATAGAATGCATTCTTAGATATCAACACCTCGTCGAATGGTGCAATGAGTCGTCCGGCTTCCATTTCAGGTTTGGCGAGTACGTTGTTACCGAGCGCGACCCCCTGACCGTGCGCAGCAGCCTGTAGCACCATCGTTGAGTGACTAAAAATAGGACCGTGGTTTACGTTGATGCCTTCAATGTTGTAATGACGAGCAAACTGCTTCCAGTCTTTACGCGAAGTATCGTGTAACAAAGTATGTAATTTGAGGTCACTTAAAGATTCTAATGGTTTGTTACCCAAAAGTAATGAAGGTGAACAAAGTGGGATCAAAAACTCTTGGTACAATTTATCTGCTCGCAAACCTGGCCAGTTCCCACGGCCATAGTAGATCGCCACATCAACATCATCAGTCAGTGAGCCTTCATCCATATCTACGGCTTTAATACGTACATCGATATCGGGCTCTTGAGCATTAAAATCGGCCAAACGAGGTACAAGCCATTGGATAGCAAAACTCGGCGGTAGGCTAATCGTCAATGCCCCTTTTTCGCTACGTTCCAACACCTTATCTGTCGCTTCCGCAATCGAGGTGAAAATATCTTTGATATCGAGAAAGTAACTTTGGCCTTCTTCTGTTAACAACAAAGAACGATTACGTCGACGGAAGAGCTTCAATGATAAGAACTCTTCAAGCGCTTTAATCTGGTGACTGACCGCGGCTTGAGTAACAAATAACTCTTCTGCTGCTCGTGTAAAACTGAGATGACGAGCAGCCGCTTCGAAGACTCGAAGCGAATTTAATGGAGGCAATCTGCGAGACATATGGGACCTCTAATAGGATTAGTTTTTTTAATCTGAAACATTATAAAATGTCCGTTGTCGAACAGCCAGATAAATTCTATATTTCACCCCGCAACACGGGCCTGAACGGCTTGATTTCTTTGGAAATCAATTGGCTTCGTTGTTGCGATGTTGTGTTTGCAAACTCGTATTTCGAGTTAGGTAGATTTCTACCATAATGTTTTGTCCACACTCCCTGTGACAAAACATATACTTCCTGTATTTATTTTTGACCTGTCTGTCAAATTTGTTACACCGCCTAAATTAGGCGGTGTTTTTTTATCTATCAAAAATCTCATCCGCATATCTGGCAGCAATATCACTTTATTACTCTTCTTTCGGATTAATTATCGTTATATCAACACAAAGTGTATGGCTTTGCGATGAGCCTCAACATTATGCTAAGTAATGGTTGTCTGTAACGCGATCAAAAACAAAAAAGGCGCAAATTGATGTCTCAATTTGCGCCTTTTAACGTATTTTAACAGTCAGCTATGGACGGTAAACTTTTACGTTGCTGAAGCCTTGCTCTTGCAAGTAAAGCGCTTGCAGACGGCTCATCACACCGCGGTCACAGTAAAGTAGGTATGTCTTAGACTGGTCTAAGTCACCAAACTGTGTACCCAGCTTGTAGAAAGGGATATGTTTCACATCCACACCTTCGATTTCAAGTGGGTTATCGTCTTCCTCTTCAGGACTACGAATATCTAGCACAACCGCGTGCTCTTCTACCGCTTGAACTTGCTCTACTTCTGGTGCGGCTTGCTCAGACTCTTTCGCGATATCACGAATGTCCATCATGCGAGCTTCTTGAACCACTTGCTCAAGGATACTGAAGTCGAATTTCTCTTCTTCAGCTTCTAGCTTGCCTTTCACCGCTTTCACGGTTGGCTTCTTAGAGATAACACCACAGTATTCTGGCATTGTCTTTGCGAAATCTTCTGTGCCGATTTCACGTGCTAGATTGATGATGTCTTCTTTATCCCAGTTGATAAGTGGACGCAGAATCAGCGTGTCAGTTACGTTATCGATGTGGCGTAGATTGGTTAGCGTTTGGCTCGATACTTGACCTAGTGCTTCACCTGTTACCAATGCTTCGATCTTCATCTTCTGAGCGATCATGCCTGCTGCACGCATAAACATACGCTTCAAGATCACGCCCATTTGGCCGTCATCGACTTTCTCTAGGATTTCCGCAACCACAGGCTCGAAATCAACTGAGATAAAACGTACTTTTGCTGAAGAACCGTATTTGTTCCATAGGTAGTGAGAAACCTGCTTAACGCCGATTTCGTGTGCTGGACCACCTAAGTTAAAGAAGCAGTAATGTACTTTTGAACCACGCTTGATATGAAGATAGCTTGAAACACCAGAGTCGAAACCACCCGAGATCAGGCTTAACACGTCTTCTTGCGTACCCAGTGGGAAACCACCTAGGCCTTTATGACGAGACAATACTTGGTTTAGCTTGTCGTTCGAGACTTCTACCTTGATCGTCACGTCTGGGTTTCGTAGCTTAACACTAGCGCTTTCAATCGCTTGATTTAAACCACCGCCTACATAACGCTCTAGTTCAATAGAGGTAAAGTCATGCTTGCCACGACGCTTCGCACGTACAACAAAGGTTTTATTTTCGAGTGCAGCACGGTTGAGTTCTAGTACTTGCTCGAAGATATCGTGCAAGTCTTTAAATTCAGTTTGCTTCACTTCCAGTACGTGGTGAATGCCTGGTGTATGAGTCAAAACCTCAAGAACTTCAGCGTGGAATTCGTTACTCTCAGAGGTCACTTCAATGTGATCACGACGGTTAAATACCGCGACAGACTCCGTGCGGCTCTTAATGATGTTACGAATGTTGCACTCTAAAATCTTTGTGAAGCGCTTGCGCACAGATTCACTTTTTACAAAAATTTCTGGATGGGGCTTTACAATAAATTTCATAGTCTAATTCGCAGGTTAGTTTCGCAATCAACAAAGAGTGACACTCAACTTCAATACTTCATACGCAGTAAAACCGCGTTTCAGTCACAAAAAGTAGTCTGAGCTCACTTTTAAGGCGCAAGATTATACACCCAAGCGGATTGGAAAAACAAAAAAAGCGAGCAATCTGCTCGCTTTCTTATCTCTTTACTGACTTAAAACTAAAGCCTAGTTATTGAATTACCGGCACTTCTTCACTGTAGAGAGGCTCGCCTTGCATAATGCTGATTTCAACCCGTCGGTTAAGCGCGCGATTTTCATCAGAATCATTCGGTAACAAGGGTTCCGTATCCGCCATGCCTCGTACTCTTAAACGTTGATGAGAGAAGCCTCTCACTTTCTCCATCTCTTGCGCGACTGATACTGCACGCTGAGAAGAGAGATCCCAGTTAGAACGATAAAGTTCCGAGTCTAGCGGTCGATTGTCTGTATGGCCAGATACTCGCACAATGCCTGGCACGTCTTTTACTAGCTCTGCAATCTGACGAACTAAAGGACGAAACTTAGGCTGCAAGAAGGCCGAACCTTCTGGGAATGCACCTTTTTCACGCACACGTATAACAATCTGCTGACCGAGGTTTTCAACTTCAATGGCGCCTTGTTCAATCTCTCGCTCTAAGGCTTTCTTGATGCTTTCCATCAAGGTTTCCATCTCTTGCGACATCTCTTTAGATTGCTGTTGCTGCATGTCCGCTTCGGCAGATTCATTGTTTTGAGTTGACGTTTCTGGCGATTGCCCACCCGTTAACTTGCCTTCATCACGTTTTGTGCCACCAGCTCGATCAGACTCCCCTTCATGAAATTCGAGCGTCTGCTGAGTGATGTCCATGGTTTGCTGCATGATGACATCAATCGGAGTTGGTTCCGGCCGACCCGGTCGAAACTCTTGGGCAATAATGCTAGTACCTTTGGGAATGTCTTTCACTTCAAGCTGATTTTGCACACCGAAGGCAAATTTCATTGATCCTGCAATTTGTTTGAACTTCAGTACATCCATCTCAGAAAACGAGAGCAGAAGAACAAAGAAACACATCAGTAGCGACATCAAATCTGCAAATGTCCCCATCCATAACGGGAGGCCAGGTGGCGGACAATCGCATTTGTTATCTTCATCATCCATCACGACTCTCCAAGTTACTCGTCAATCTCAAGGGCACGTTTACCTTCATTGAGGTAGTTCTTCAAGTAACTATCGATCACTCGCGGGTTTTGGCCATCTTGAATCGCTAATACGCCATCCATGATCAAACGGCGATTTAGCGTTTCTTGGTCACGACGAAGAGAAAGCTTATCCGCAATAGGGAAAAACACCATATTAGACAGGATCGCGCCATACAATGTGGTCAAGAGTGCAACGGCCATTGCTGGTCCAATCGCTTTAGGGTCATCCATGTTTGAAAGCATCGCAACAAGACCAACCAAGGTGCCAATCATTCCCATCGCAGGAGCAACGTCGCCAAAGGCGCGAAATACGCCAGTACCTTGCGTATGTCGTTCATCCGTAAGCGCGATGTCTTTTTTGAGTGCCGCTCTCACAACGTCGGCATCATGGCCATCAACCAGTAGATCAATGCCTTTCTGCATGAATGTGTTGTTTATTTCCATCTCTTCAAGAGCAAGAAAACCACCTTTACGCGCCGCATCGGCCATTTCCACAATTTTTGCGATCAGGTCTTCGGGTTCATCCGCTTTAAACATGAAGGCTTTGCCAGCAATCTTTGTCGCACCAAAAAACTGTCCCATTGTGAACTTCATCAACACGACGAATATTGAGCCACCAACGACAATAAGGATCGACGTGACATCGACAAACATGCCGATGCTGCCACCAAGCACCATCGCCATAATGACGAATGCAAAACCACCAATCAAACCTAATAGGGTTGCTAAATCCACAAAGCACTCCTCACGCTATACTCAAATACTGCCATTGGGCGGATTATTACCTGTATCGACAACTCGCGCAGAATTTTTAGAAAAATCTTAGCTAATGGATCACAAATTACACTTAACAACCTCAACCAAAATATGGGGTTTCATCGCTTAGACTCGTTGAACGCTAATTTTGTGACAATTATATAAGGTTAAATTTGACCAAGTTACTAGGCTAAGGTAACTTTCGTGCATCTTACCCGAGGCTTGATTAAGGCAGAAAAAAGATGGCGGTCAAGAAACCAGAAAACATGACCTTTGAAGCAACCATTGAAGAGCTTGATAGCTTGGTTGATCAATTAGAAAATGGCGATCTTGCTCTAGATGATGCCCTGCGTAAGTTTGAACGAGGCATTGCCTTAGCTCGTGCAGGCCAAACTAAATTAAGCGACGCCGAACAGCGCGTGAGCATTCTTCTTAGTGAAGATGATGAAGCACCACTGAGTGACTTCAAACCAGATTCAGAATAACAATCAGTAGTGAGCAATGTGATGCAACAGACATTGACGTCTTTTCAACAAAGAAACAATCAGCAATTGAATTTGTGGCTCGATCAGCTTCCATATCAAGAGCAGCCATTGATTCAAGCAATGAAATACGGCCTTTTGCTAGGTGGAAAACGCGTTCGCCCTTTTCTTGTTTACATCACAGGTCAAATGCTCGGCTGTAAACCTGAAGACTTAGACACCCCCGCCGCTGCTATCGAATGTATACATGCCTACTCACTCATTCATGATGATCTGCCAGCCATGGACGATGATGAACTGCGTCGAGGTCAACCAACTTGTCATATTAAGTTTGATGAAGCAACCGCAATACTGACAGGTGATGCACTACAAACCCTTGCCTTCACTATTATTGCTGATGGTCAATTAAGCCCGGCGGCAGAAGCTCAACGCATCAGCATGATCAAAGCCTTAGCGCATTCCTCTGGTGCCAGCGGCATGTGTGTAGGGCAAGCCTTAGATTTAGGCGCGGAAAATCGCCAAGTTTCTCTTGAAGAAATGGAAGAGATACACCGTAAAAAAACCGGAGCTCTGATTGATTGTGCGGTAAAATTAGGTGCATTAGCTGCTGGTGAGAAAGGTATCGAGGTTCTACCTCACTTGGAGCGCTACTCAAAAGCAATTGGTTTGGCGTTTCAGGTTCAAGACGATATTCTTGATATCATCAGTGACACAGAAACACTGGGTAAGCCTCAAGGTTCCGACCAAGGTCTGAATAAGAGCACTTATCCTTCCCTGCTGGGTTTAGAGGGAGCCATAGAGAAAGCTCACACTCTGTTACAGGAAGCACTTCAAGCATTGGAAGCTATCCCATACAATACTCAGTTACTCGAAGAGTTCGCCCGATATGTCATCGAGCGCAAAAATTAACACTATAAGCGCGCATTTATATGACTCTTGATATTTCAAAGTACCCAACACTGGCGTTAGCAAATACACCGGAAGAATTACGTCTTCTTCCGAAAGAAACATTACCAAATCTGTGTGATGAACTGCGAACGTATCTGCTAAATTCAGTGAGCCAATCTAGCGGACACTTAGCGTCTGGCTTAGGCACCGTAGAGCTAACTGTCGCTCTGCATTATGTTTACAACACCCCTATCGACAAATTGATCTGGGATGTTGGTCATCAGGCTTACCCGCACAAAATCCTCACCGGACGTCGCGATAAAATGCCAACAATTCGCCAAAAGGATGGTCTACACCCTTTCCCTTGGCGTGAAGAAAGTGAATATGACACCTTATCTGTCGGCCACTCTTCGACATCGATTAGTGCAGGTCTTGGCATGGCCATCAGCGCACAAAAAGAAGGTAAAGGTCGCAAAATCGTCAGTGTGATTGGTGATGGCGCAATTACAGCAGGCATGGCATTCGAAGCCATGAACCACGCTGGCGACGTTCATCCTGATATGTTGGTGATTTTGAACGACAACGAAATGTCTATTTCAGAAAACGTCGGCGCCCTGAATAACCACCTTGCAAAAGTACTTTCTGGTAGCTTGTACACTTCTATCCGTGAAGGCGGTAAAAAAGTGTTGTCTGGTGTTCCACCTATTAAAGAGTTGGTTCGCCGTACGGAAGAACACCTAAAAGGCATGGTGGTGCCTGGTACTCTGTTCGAAGAGTTCGGCTTTAATTACATTGGCCCGGTTGATGGGCACGACGTCAATGAACTCGTCAAAACGCTGAAAAATATGCGTGAGCTCAAAGGTCCTCAATTCCTACACATCATGACCAAGAAAGGCAAAGGTTATGAGCCTGCCGAGAAAGATCCTATCGGCTACCATGGTGTTCCTAAATTCGATCCAACGCATAATTGTCTGCCGAAGAGCAGTGGCGGTAAGCCAACTTACTCAAAGATCTTCGGTGACTTTTTATGTGACATGGCGGCCCAAGATCCTAAGCTAATGGCAATTACGCCAGCAATGCGCGAAGGATCAGGTATGGTGCGTTTCTCAAAAGAGTATCCAGACCAATACTTTGATGTGGCGATTGCTGAGCAGCACGCAGTGACACTGGCAACAGGCATGGCAATTGCGGGCGATCATCCAATCGTTGCTATCTATTCGACTTTCTTGCAACGTGGTTATGACCAATTGATCCACGACATCGCGATCATGGACTTACCAGTGATGTTTGCGATCGACCGCGCAGGTCTCGTTGGCGCAGATGGTCAAACTCACCAAGGTGCGTTCGATTTGAGCTTTATGCGCTGTATTCCGAACATGGTGATCATGGCGCCAAGCGACGAAAACGAGTGCCGACAAATGCTTTACACTGGCCATAAGCATTCTGGCCCGAGTGCGGTTCGATACCCTCGTGGTAGCGGCATGGGCGTAGAAATCGAAACTGAGTTTACGGCGTTAGAAATCGGTAAAGGGCGCATGGTTCGCCAAGGTGAAAAAGTTGCTATTCTGAGCTTTGGTACTTTCTTGGGTAACGCGCTAGAAGCGGCAGAATACCTTAACGCCACTGTTGCTGATATGCGCTTTGTGAAGCCGCTCGATGAAGCATTAATTCGTCAATTAGCCGCAGATCATGACGTGCTCGTGACGTTAGAAGAAAATGTTATCGCAGGTGGTGCAGGTGCGGGTGTCGTTGAGTTCATGATGAAAGATAAAATCATTAAGCCAGTCTTAAACCTAGGTTTACCCGATGAGTTTATTCATCAGGGAACACAAGATGAACTGCATGAAGAGCTTGGTCTCGATGCAAAAGGAATTGAAAAATCCATCTTGGATTATTTAGCAAAATAGCATGTAAAAAGGGATGCTCATGGCATCCCTTTTTTACGTCCAGTGTTTAGTTCATGGTTTAATTCATCCAGCCAGCGTATTTTGCGACTAGAAACAGGGCAACACCAGCCATAATTCCCGCCACGATATCATCAACCATAATACCCAGCCCACCGTGAACTCGCTTATCTAGCCACCCAATTGGCCAAGGTTTTACCATATCGAAAAAACGAAATAAGATGAAGCCAGTGATCAACCACTTCCATTCAGTGAGTGGAATATTCAGTGCAGGTACAATACTCATCGTAATCCAAAAGCCCGCAAACTCATCCCATACGATTGAACCATGATCATGTACTTTCATGTCTGCAGACGTCACTTGGCATATTTGAATGCCGATCACACACGAAATCAGAACAACAATGACATACGCCGTAAATGGTAATTGTGCCAACAGCAAAAAGAAAGGCACGGCCGCCAGTGTGCCCATTGTTCCAGGGATAAACGGGGATAATCCACTGCCAAAACCCGTCGCCAATAGATGCCACGGATTCTTTAATGAAATCAGAGAAAGAGGGTTGGTCATATCCTTAAACCTATACTGCTAGTTTGGTTTCAATCGTCATGCCTGCGAGTTACTCAATAGTAACAGGCTCTTGGCTAGAGCTTAGCTCAGATCATTTAAAGTGGTCGAAGCCACTTAAGTCCCAATCAAGTGGTTGATTGTTATCATGCAGCTCGAAGGTTCCATTTGGTCGGATTTGACCAATACATGTGACCTTACAGCCAGTATGAGATAAAGCGCTTTGTAACGAGCCTCGATTTTGCTCCGGCACGGTAAAACACAACTCGTATTCTTCGCCACTTGCTAAAGCATACTGCTGCGCGCTGATCTTATCATCTAAAAACTGGACTAATTCTGAAGAGATCGGTAGCTGAGAGACATCAATACTAACCCCAACCTGAGATCGCTGTAAAATGTGCTTAATATCAGAGATTAAACCATCTGAAATATCTATCGCCGACGAGGCTAAGCCAACAAGAGCTTGTCCAGCAAGCACACGCGGAGAACTAAGGTAATGAGCTCGCTCTAGTGCTTCCGCGCCGGCTCTGCTGCGCAGAGAGTCATCTAGAATCACATCCAAGCCAGCTTTTGCATCGCCAAGGTTTCCCGTTACATATACCCAATCCCCAGGCTTGGCTCCGGATCGCGTGAGCGCTTTGTCTTCAGGTACAAAACCTTGCACCGTGAGTGTCAGACACAATGGCCCTTTGGTGGTATCACCGCCTATTAACTGAATACCATAGTAATCAGCCAGTTCGAAAAATGCATCACAGAAAGGAGCAAGCCATTTTTCATCTGGCTCAGGCATCGTTAATGCAAAGCTCACCCACGCAGGCGTTGAGCCCATCGCCGCCAAATCACTGATGTTAGAAGCCAATGCTTTGTGTGCGACCCATGCTGGGTTCGCGTCGGCTAAGAAATGCGTTCCAGCTACCAATGTATCCGTGCTAATCGCAATCTGAACATTAGCTGGCGCTTTGACCAAAGCGCAATCATCACCAGCGGCTAGATGGACATCTTTACGTTGGCTCTGACGACCGACGAAATACTTGTCTATCAGATTAAATTCACCAGACATAATTCACTTACTTTTTGATGTAAAAGCTTTTGATACAAAAAAGGTCAGCATGTGCTGACCTTTTCATTGAAGAAATCGTTATTTCTTACGAATGTGAGGTGCTGCTTTATCAAGTACACCATTCACAAACTTGTGGCTATCTTCTGCTGCAAAAACTTTTGCAAGTTCAATCGCTTCATTGATAACAACTTTGTAAGGAACATCTTCGCGACGAGTCATCTCGTACATAGCAAGGCGAAGAAGAGCAAGTTCCATCATATCTAAATCCTGCATAGGACGAGAGATGTATGGACGAATTTTGCTATCTAGCTCAGCGTGGCTAAGTACAACACCGCTTAATAGTTCACGGAAGTAAGCTACGTCTGTCTCTGGAGCAGCAAGCGCTGGCTCAGATGCATGAAGTTCTTCTTCATCGTATTTGTCGCCAGACAAAAACTGTTCTTCAATCTTGGCAACATTCTCTTTAGTAATTTGCCATGAGTAGATCGCCTGTAGAGCGAATTGACGTGCGTTACGACGTGCGGCTGGTTTCACACTGGCCCCCATTAGGAATCAATTTCAGATAGTACATTAATCATTTCAAGTGCGCTTAGTGCAGCCTCTGCACCTTTATTACCAGCCTTGGTTCCTGCGCGTTCAATCGCTTGATCGATCGTATCAACAGTCAAAACACCAAATGCTACTGGAATGCTGAATTCCATAGACACTTGTGCTAGACCTTTGTTCATTTCACTACAAACATAGTCAAAGTGAGGCGTTCCACCGCGAATAACAGACCCTAGAGAAACAATAGCGTCGAATTTGCCAGTTTTAGCAACACGCTGAGCTACTAGAGGTAGTTCTACGGCACCTGGACAACGCACAACCGTGATGTTGTCTTCGCTTACTTGTCCGTGACGCTTTAGTGTATCGATCGCACCAGAAAGTAGGCTTTCGTTAATAAAACTGTTGAAACGAGAAATAACGATAGCAATTTTTGCATTTGGCGCTGGGAAGCCACCCTCGATCACTTTCATAAGCTTTCCTTTAACTCTATTTATAAGTGAAATATGTTCATCAAGTGAGAATCGCCGGATTCTAGCACAAATTTGTGAGCAATATCTAATGGAAATTGGAGGCAAATCACCGGTTCCTAGCCATTGACGAGTTAAGCACGTCAAAGACTAGGAACTTATTGTTCGGTTGTTACTCGCAGACGTACTCAACAACGTTCAGACCAAAACCACCTAACGCGTGGTACTTTTTGTTGGTCGATGACAGAAGGCGCATATCATGTACACCGAGATCCGCAAGAATCTGTGAACCAACGCCAACACGGCGAGACGTGCCTTGTTTTTTAGCAAGCGTTGGGGCTTCACCTTTGTCTTGCGCTTCGAACATCTTCACGCGATGAATAAGTAGATCGGTCGATTCTTCATGGCCAAGAACAACCAGCACACCGCCTTCTTCACCAATGCGTTTCATTGCCTTATCTAGTGTCCAGCTGCGCTCTGCATTACGATCGCTACGTAGTAAGTCGGTAAAAACGTCTTGAAGATGAACGCGAACCAGTGGCGCTTTTTCTTTCAAATCGCCCTTGCACATTGCGTAGTGCACTTGATTATCAATGGTGTCTTTGTACGTGACTAACGTGAACTCGCCAAACTCTGTCGGTAACTTGCACTCTGCCACACGTTCAATCGTTGTCTCAGTGTTATTGCGGTACTCAATTAGGTCGGCAATAGTGCCCAATTTAATACCGTGCTTCTCTGCAAAGATCTCTAGATCTGGGCGACGAGCCATCGTGCCGTCGTCATTTAAGATCTCAACAATCACCGATGCTGGCTCTAAACCAGCAAGACGAGCCAAATCACAGCCAGCTTCAGTGTGACCTGCACGAGTCAGTACACCGCCGTCTTGAGCTGCGAGAGGGAAGATGTGACCAGGCTGCACTAAATCCGCAGCTTTAGCGTTTGGCGCGACTGCTGCTTGAACGGTACGTGCGCGATCTGCGGCTGAAATACCAGTCGTTACCCCTTCTGCTGCCTCAATCGAAACAGTAAAGTTGGTGGTGTATTGCGCATTATTGTCTTGCACCATTGGTGGCAGACCTAGACTTTCGCAACGATCTTTGGTCATGGTTAAACAAATCAGGCCACGGCCATAGGTTGCCATAAAGTTGATGGCTTCCGGCGTAATATGCTCGGCAGCCATGATCAAGTCACCTTCATTCTCGCGGTCTTCATCATCCATTAGGATGACCATTTTGCCTGCGCGAATATCATCAATAATTTCTTGTGGCGTACTGATTGGCATAGTCTGTTATCCCGTTATTCTAAATTTGTTATTGCGACAGCAATGAAAAATTACGTTGCAGTGAATGCTAGTTAGGTCAATAGTTTGAGCTTTGCATCAAGCAAGTCAATGAATCTCGCGGTGTTCTGTGAGTCTGCTCTTTATCGCATGCCTCACGCAGCCACTCCCAAGACTTATGCAAAACCGTTTTGCTGTAAAAAGTCCATCGTGATACGAGACTCAGCCTTATCTTCTTGTTGTCCTTGCAGTAAACGCTCCATATAACGCGCAAGTACATCAACTTCTAAGTTGACTTTGCGCCCCACTTGAAACTGGTCAATCGTAGTTTCTTCACTCGTATGAGGAACGATCGTCAGCTTAAAAGCATTTTTACGTAAGTCGTTGACGGTTAGGCTAATACCATCAACAGTAATCGAGCCTTTCTCTGCAACGTACTTGCTAATTTCCGCAGGCATTGCAACCCAAAACTCTATCGCACGGCCAACTGAATTGCGTTCGACAATTTCACCAACCCCATCGACATGGCCAGAAACGATATGTCCACCCAATCGCGTTGTTGGCAACATGGCTTTTTCTAGATTCACCTTATCGCCTACTTGGTAATCAGCAAACCCAGTTTTCTTCAAGGTTTCTAATGACAGATCAGCACTGTAATAGTGGCTTCCGAAGTCAACTACCGTTAAGCAAACACCATTGGTCGCAATGCTATCGCCTAACTTAACGTCTGACATATCAAGCGTACCCGTTTCAACCGTGACGGTGATGTCTTCGCCCTTCGGCGTAATCGCAGCTAACTTGCCAACTGCTTCTACTATTCCTGTAAACATACTATTTCTTATCTAATTTCATTACGTTTTATGGTGGCGGTGATGCGAATGTCTACCCCAACCATACGAACGTCTGTAATGTTTAAATCTATGACGTCAGCCATAGCGCTTAACCCTAAAGCACCGATAAGCCCCCGACCATCGCTGCCCATGAGTTTTGGCGCAAGGTAAACAATGAGCTCATCTACAAGATTAGCCTTTATCATCGCACTCGCTAGCGTAGCTCCAGCTTCAACCCATAAGTGATTGATGTGGTGCTCATCCGAGATACGTTTTAATGTCGTTGATAAGTCAATTTGGTCAGCGCTGTCCAATAGAGGGATACAGTCTCCATCAGAGCGAATAATAACTCGCTCTCCATCGGTGTGGAACAGCTTGAGCGCACCCGTTAAATGGTTCTGACGGTCTAAGATTACACGTACTGGTTGACGAAGTTCTTCTCGTAAATACTGCGCTTGAACACTGGTAGGTAAGTCATCCCAACGCACATTGAGTGACGCATTATCATCAATCACCGTTTTGCTGGTAGAGAGAATACCACCACTCATCGCTCGATAACGCTGCACATCTTGGCGGGCCGCAGGGGAGGTGATCCATTGGCTCTGACCATTACTGAGTGCGCTTTGCCCATCCAAACTGGCTGCCATTTTTAATTGAACAAACGGCATGCCTGTACGCATGTACTTTATAAAACCAGAGTTAAGGGCAAGGGCATCTTGCTCTAACAAGCCGATTTGTACTTCAATTCCGGCATCACGTAACATCTGGATGCCGCGACCTGCAACTTTCGGGTTTGGGTCTACCATGGCGCAAACCACACGTGCCACTTTGGCTTTAATCAGCCCTTCGGCACATGGCGGTGTACGGCCGTAATGAGAGCAAGGTTCTAGCGTCACATAAGCGGTTGCACCAACTGCTTTTTCACCCGCCATGCGCATCGCGTGCACTTCGGCATGCGGCTCACCAGCACGATGGTGATAGCCTTCACCGACAATTTCTTCATCACGAACGATGACACACCCTACATTTGGATTAGGGGCGGTGGTATAAATGCCACGTTTCGCTAACTTAATAGCTCGTGACATCATGGCGAAATCTAAATCAGAAAACGCTCTTTCAAGAGTGTGTTGAGTCATGAGCTACTCAGTCTTCTAGGCGGGCAATCTCTTCGCCAAACTCGCGAATATCTTCAAAGCTGCGGTAAACGGAAGCGAAACGAATGTAAGCCACCTTATCGAGCTCTTTGAGCTGGTCCATGACTAAATTACCAATCATTTCACTCGGAACCTCTCGCTCACCCGTCGCACGCAGTTGTGATTTGATCATACTGATCGCTAACTCTATAGAATCGGCACTCACTGGGCGTTTCTCTAAAGCGCGTTGAATACCGCCAACCATTTTATCTTCATCAAATGGTTCACGGTTGCCATTCGATTTGATCACTTTAGGCATCACTAACTCTGCGCTTTCAAACGTAGTGAAACGCTCGCTACACGCCAAGCACTGACGGCGACGTCGAACTTGATGGCCATCAGCCACTAAGCGGGAATCAATAACTTTGGTATCGTTCTCGGAACAAAAAGGACAATGCATATCACCTCCATATCTATACCAAAATAACCTCATGAGCAATCACGGATAACCACGCGTTCATGGTTATACGGACTCTATTAAAGCTATTTGGGTATAACGCTTTCAAACCGAAATAAAAGCTCATGTAGTGTAGCGGAATTGGTATGTTAGACAAAACAAAAAGGGGCGCAAAGGCCCCTTTTTCACTCAAGATCTCGTCGAATGTGTTAACTGCGTGCTAAGTAGTTCGCTTTACCAACCCACTTGTAGCTAGTTAGCTCTTCTAAGCCCATCGGACCGCGTGCATGTAGCTTTTGCGTAGATACTGCGACTTCTGCGCCAAGGCCAAATTGCGCACCGTCTGTAAAGCGCGTTGAAGCATTCACATAAACCGCCGCCGAACCGACAGAATTGATGAACAGTTCTGAGTTTTCCAAACTATTGGTCATGATCGCATCTGAGTGGCTCGCGTTATGGACACGCATATGATCAATGGCATCTTTCACATCAGACACAACTTTTACACCAAGAGTGTAGCTCAACCATTCCGTATCAAAGTCACCTTCAACAGCATCGCGAATTTGTGTTGCTTGAGGCATCAGTACTTTTGCCTTAGGCTCTGTCACGAAGGTCACTTTATCGTTCATGCGCTCTACGATCATTGGTAGGAATTGCGCTGCAATTTTTTCATGCACGAGCAGCGTATCTAATGAGTTACACGCAGATGGACGTTGAACTTTAGAGTTCTCAACCACATTCAGGGATTTCTCTAGATCAGCGGATTCGTCGACAAAGATATGGCTGATACCAAAGCCACCAATAATCACCGGAATCGTGCTGTTTTCTTTACACATTTTGTGTAGGCCAGCACCACCGCGTGGAATGATCATGTCGACGTAATCGTCCAACTTAAGCAATTGAGAAACAAGCTCACGATCTGGTTTTTCAATGTACTGCACAGAAGCGGCTGGAAGGTTCGCCTTTGCGAGCGCAGACTGAATAACCTTCACTAATTCCATATTCGAGAAAAAGGTCTCTTTGCCACCACGTAAAATGCTTGCGTTGCCGGTTTTCAAGCACAACGCTGCAATATCAATGGTTACGTTTGGACGCGCTTCATAAATTACGCCTACGACACCAAGCGGCACGCGACGACGAGACAGTGACATCCCATTTTCCAGTACCTTACTGTCTATTTCGCTGCCTACAGGATCGTTCAAGCTAATGACGTTGCGAACATCATTCGCAATTGCAGTCAATCGTTCTTCATTAAGCAAAAGGCGATCGAGCAGCGCATCGGTTAAACCCGCTTCACGGCCAAGTTCGATGTCTTTAGCGTTTGCCGCCAAAATAGCAGCAGAGTTTGCTTCTAGCTCATCAGCAATGATGGCTAATGCTTGGTTCTTTTGCGCAGTTGACGCTGTCGCTAATTCGAAAGCTGCATCTTTAGCAGCTTTACCCATATTCGTTAAATCCACTTTGCTTCCCTCTAATTCTATTCCTGAATGACGACCAAATCATCGCGGTGAATCACCTCAGAGCCATAATCATGACCCAAAATAGAGATGATATCTTTACTGTGCTTACCCGTAATTTTAGTTAGGTCATCACTTGAGTAGGCGCTGATGCCACGAGCCACTAACTTACCGTGAGCGTTTGTTACACGCGCCACTTCGCCTCGTGCGAAGTCACCACTAACTTTGATGACCCCTTTAGCAAGTAGGCTACTGCCCTTGCCGACCACAGCATTGACTGCACCATCATCAATAACGATGTCGCCCGATGCCGCAGGTCCCGCTAGAATCCAGCGTTTACGGTTCTCTAAGGCTTCAGCGCAAGGTAGGAAGCGCGTACCCTGAGGTTCAGCACTTAAAGAGTCAAAGATAACATTCGGCGCACTACCAGCAGCAATAATAACCTCGATACCTGCGCGGCGAGCGATGTCTGCGGCTTGCAGCTTCGTTGCCATACCACCAGTACCCAATGTTGTACCGCTTCCACCTGCGATTTTACGCAGCGTGTCGTCGATGGTTTTTACTTCCTTGATAAGCTCTGCGTTCGGATCTTTACGAGGGTCAGCAGTAAACAGACCTTTTTGGTCCGTTAAAAGCAAGAGCTTATCTGCACCACATAAAATGCCTACCAAAGCGGAAAGGTTGTCGTTATCGCCAACTTTAATCTCGCTAGTCGCAACGGCATCATTTTCGTTTACGATAGGAACAATATCGTTCGCGACGAGCGCATTAATAGTGTCACGCGCGTTAAGGAATCGCTCACGATCTTCTAAATCGGCACGGGTTAGTAACATTTGGCCGATCTTGATACCATAAATACCAAACAAAGACTCCCATGTTTGAATCAAGCGGCTCTGCCCCACCGCGGCAAGTAACTGCTTACTCGCCATCTCGTTGGGCAATGCGGGGTAACCAAGATGCTCACGGCCTGCTGCAATCGCACCAGACGAAACCATTACGATTGAATGGCCTTGTTTTTTAAGCTCAGCACACTGGCGTGCTAACTCAACCATGTGTGCACGGTCGAGTGCCAGAGTGCCGCCTGTCAGCACACTTGTACCCAGTTTCACAACGACAGTTTGTGGTTGTGAAACAACTGCATTTTGTTGATTCGTTGTCATGATGTCTTCTGAAGTGAAAAACAAATAAAGAGAGGATGTTTTAACAATCAAATAGGGAATTAACAAGAGAAAAGGTGCGTTTTCGCACCTTTTTGTTTGGTATTAAATGAAAACAACCAAATTAAGCGAAATCGAAAGACTCCGTGTGATATTCGACTTCTAATTTGAAGTGTTCTTCTAAAGTATCAACCAGCTTTTGATGGAATGTGCTCTGCGTGAGATACACTTCCTCTACCACTTTTTTGGGAAGGGCTTCAGATACCCATTGCCCTTCTTTGTTGTACTTGCCAATATGATATTTAGCAGTAAAGCCTCCCTCGATGGATTCCAAATCCATCCACCAGCCCCAAAATTCACGCTTCTCAGGCGATTTTTTGTCGTCTACACATACAGATAAACAATCAAAATAATAGCGCCCTTCTTGCGATTGTGGTTCGCGCAGGTAAGGCCCTATCGCCTTCAACTTTGACATCAAGCGAAAGTGAGTCGGGCCCTGAGTCGTCTCTGACATATGAATCTCCGTTTTCATAGTTAAAAGTAAACACCCAAGAATGATTATTATTTTTAATTATCATGAGCTTATTTTTTGCTCAGATATATCACTCTTAACTAATTTAGGAGAATTGTCACCCTAATAATTCATCTTCTAGCCACTTTATGGCTAAATCGAGGGATTGCTCATATCCTTTTGTAATTGTTTTGGAACTGATTTTTTTCGCTCTACCATACTGGCTAAATAGAGCAACAAGTTGATTATCACTGTGTGGCGACACTGGATCGCCTTCGAGACTCAAAGCCAAAATAGGCACTTTGGTTTTTCGACTGCTCAGGAAGCCCTGAACCTTCAATGACCACGCCATCATCTGACCAGCCATGCTATTAATATCAACCGCATTTTTCCCCAAACGGGAAGCCAAAAGATCTAAATACATCTTCGGCATTTTTTGTAACTTCTGAGGGGAAGTAAAAATATCATGTACGGGTGCGCCTAGAGCGACACAAGCTTTGATCTTTTCCTGCTCGACAAAAGAGAGTCTGATCATTGCATTACCACCAAAACGAAACCCAACTAACCCCACTTTGTGATGATCAACCCAAGGTAGCGAGTAAAGCTCATTCAATACCGCTTGATGTAGGCAACTTGAATTCTCGGTCAAGGGCCAATGAGAGCTATGCCCTACCGAAGGCATGTCCACGGTTAACATCGCAATATCTCGCGGAGCAAGACGATTACGGAACAAACGCCACATGTCGGTTTGTAGAGTATCCAAACCAGCGCTCACCATGACCACAGGCAACTGTTTATCCGTTCTTGGTAAATGGAGGTTCGCGATGATTTTGCGATTTTGGTAAGGCACTTCAATTTGCTTGATGGTGTACTTAGTTTTTTCTGCGCCGTCAGAATACGCTTTGTTTGCCAGTACTTGAGCCTGCGATGCCAAATTGTCATTTTTTAAATGTGGGTAGCCTGCAATACTAAAACACAAAGAAGCAGTGAAGAGTTCATCCGCTGCCTCTTCTCCTTGCATTTCATTTGCTCGCTTCTGATGATCCATACCAAGCTTGATCCACTCAAATGTCCAGTTACCACTGTGATAACCCATTACAGTGTCTAACCAATCATCATTGGTTCGCGAGTGAGAAGATGAAGCAATTTTGGACAGTACGCCTTCCATTTCGATCGGAGACAATCCTTGCCAAGCCCATTGCAAGCGACGCAAATGACGATACCAAGCACGATCACCCTGCGCTTCTCGTTCATCAAGTATTTTTTTACTGGTCGGCATGTACTGGGTAAGCGCGGAGGTTTCTTTTGCTTGCTTATGTTTCACGAACAAAGTTTCGGAAAGATTTTTACTGACGTCTTCAGACATAGGAAGAACCCTAGGCTATTAGCATGATTTAATATCATAATAAAAAAAATGCCCCTATAAAGGGGCATTTCTCAATATTCTTTAACCGCGCTTATTTTTGCTTGCGGTTTACTGGCTCAGCATACTGGATTGACATATCCCAAGGCTGCTCGATCCAAGTGTCTTGAGCAATATCTACAACGTAATCATCCAGCAGCTCTTTGCCTGATGGTTTCGCACACACAGCGATCATTTTCGCTTTTGGATACATCTCACGTAGTTTGCGCGCTGTATCACCACTGTCTACTAGGTCTTCAACGATTAGGTAACCTTCGCCATCACCTTCAGGTGCTTTTAGTACCGTCATGTCGCGCTGATGATCATGGTCGTAGCTTGAAATACAGATTGTATCAACGTAACGAATACCCAGTTCACGAGCCAAAATAGCGCCAGGAACCAAACCGCCGCGGCTTACCGCCCAAATTCCTTTCCATTGCTCAGCTGGCATTTGTTTTTCAGCCAGTTCACGGCAGTAAGTCTGCATTGCATCCCAAGTGATAATGAATTTTTTACTCATTGTAATAACCTAATAATTTGAAAATATGCATCCTCAAAATCTAGCGAAGTCACTCAAAAGCGGAATGCTCACTAACTTCTCCAAAATGTTTGGAGACGAGGATTTCAAGCTGCGCAAACGATTATTCTACCGAAACACACCGCTAATACCAACGGTGATATCAAAATTCTC
>NZ_JAWOVM010000076.1:0-21004 GCF_033339895.1 Vibrio sp. 1751 | reverse complement strand
TTTCAGTACGTGGCGAGTTGGTACAATTGGATGAAGCGTACCAACGTGTTATCTCCAGCAAGGAATATCCGGCAGCAATAGAGAAACTGCTGGGTGAGCTACTCGTTTCAACTACTCTTTTAACTGCCACTCTTAAGTTCGAAGGTTCGATCACCATCCAGCTGCAAGGCGACGGTCCTGTGTCTCTTGCCGTTATCAACGGTGACCATAACCAACGTGTTCGTGGCGTAGCTCGCTGGGAAGGCGATGTTGCCGATGACGCAAACATTCACGATCTAATGGGTAAGGGCTACCTTGTGATCACCATCGAACCGAAAAACGGCGAGCGTTACCAAGGCGTCGTTGGATTAGAAGGTGACACTTTAGCAGAAGTGCTAGAAGGCTACTTTGCAAACTCAGAGCAGTTAAAAACGCGCCTATGGATCCGCACTGGTGAGCATGAAGGCAAAGCACACGCAGCAGGTATGTTGATTCAAGTGATCCCTGACGGCACTGGCTCTCCAGATGACTTCGAACATCTAGAGCAGCTCACTGACACAGTAAAAGATGAAGAATTGTTTGGTTTAGAAGCGAACGAGTTATTGTATCGACTATATAACCAAGACAAAGTACGTCTGTACGAGCCGCAACCTGTCGAGTTCCATTGTGGCTGTTCTCGTGAGCGTAGCGGTGCAGCAATCATCACCGTTGAGAAAGCTGAAATTTATGACATTTTGGCAGAAGTTGGATCAGTTTCTTTACATTGTGATTACTGTGGCACAACTTATACGTTCGACGAATCTGAAGTCACTGAACTGTATGCACAAGCTTCTACGGACAAGAAAACCCTGCATTAATTTACATAGCTTATCAAGCACGTAATTTACCCTACAAAAGGCCAGCTTAATGCTGGCCTTTTTGTGATCAACCCCTCGTAATAACTAGCCTCAAGCGTAATAAAACAACTGCTTAATTTTAAACAATTAATAATGATTTTGCCCTAGCGCAAAGGATTGCGTGCACGATAGACTATTCCCACCAATATGTGACGGGTTACCTAAAACCTTATTGAAATCATGGGCAAATTTTGAGCTATCTCCCTGTTTTCTCCCCGCCCCGTTGCTAGCATGGTGAGCAGATTAAAATTAAAACATTCTTACAAAATCCCTACAAAATCCTTATAAGGAGCACCTATGACCGTTATGGAACATACTAAGGCTGCAACACTTGATCTAACCAAGCACGGACTGCATAACGTAAAAGAGGTTATTCGCAACCCAAGCTACGAAATGTTGTTTGAGGAAGAAACGCGTGAAGACCTAACCGGTTATGAGCGCGGCGTGGTTACTGAACTAGGTGCGGTTGCCGTTGACACTGGCATCTTTACTGGTCGCTCACCAAAAGATAAATACATCGTCAAAGACGCTACGACAGAAGAACATATGTGGTGGACGTCTGATCAAGTGAAAAATGATAACAAGCCAATCACTCCTGAAGTGTGGGACGAGCTAAAAGAACTGGTCACAAACCAGCTTTCTAACAAACGCTTGTTTGTTGTTGACGGTTACTGTGGTGCAAACCCAGATACACGTTTGAGCATTCGTGTTATCACAGAAGTCGCATGGCAAGCGCACTTCGTTAAAAACATGTTTATTCGCCCGACAGAAGAAGAGTTAGCGACATTTGAACCAGACTTCGTAGTAATGAATGGCGCAAAATGCACTAATCCAAAATGGGAAGAGCAAGGCCTGAACTCAGAAAACTTCACCGTATTTAACCTAACTGAGCGCATGCAACTTATCGGTGGTACTTGGTACGGCGGTGAAATGAAGAAAGGTATGTTCGCCATGATGAACTACTTCCTTCCACTAAAAGACATCGCATCAATGCACTGTAGCGCTAACATGGGCAAAGATGGCGATGTAGCGGTATTCTTCGGTCTATCTGGTACGGGTAAAACGACCCTGTCGACTGATCCTAAACGTGCGCTAATTGGTGATGATGAGCACGGCTGGGATGATGACGGTGTCTTCAACTTCGAAGGTGGTTGTTACGCAAAAACCATCAAACTTTCGAAAGAAGCAGAGCCGGACATCTACAATGCAATTCGTCGTGATGCACTGCTAGAAAACGTAACAGTACGTGGCGATGGTTCTATCGACTTTGATGATGGTTCGAAAACAGAAAACACACGTGTTTCTTACCCTATCTACCATATCGATAATATCGTTAAGCCAGTATCAAAAGGCGGTCACGCGAATAAAGTGATCTTCCTATCAGCCGATGCATTTGGCGTACTGCCTCCAGTATCTAAATTGACACCCGAGCAAACTAAGTACCACTTCCTGTCTGGCTTTACCGCCAAACTAGCGGGAACAGAGCGCGGTATTACTGAGCCAACACCAACTTTCTCTGCTTGTTTCGGCGCGGCGTTCCTAACGCTTCACCCAACTAAATACGCAGAAGTACTGGTTAAACGCATGGAAGCAGCAGGCGCTGAGGCTTACCTAGTGAATACTGGTTGGAACGGCACTGGCAAACGTATCTCTATTCAAGATACACGCGGAATTATTGATGCCATTCTTGATGGTTCGATTGAAGAAGCACCAACTAAGCACATTCCAATCTTCAACCTTGAAGTACCAACGTCACTACCAGGTGTGGATCCTAGCATTCTAGACCCTCGCGACACGTACGTTGACCCACTTCAGTGGGAAAGCAAAGCGAAAGATTTAGCAGCGCGCTTTATCAATAACTTTGATAAGTACACAGACAACGCTGAAGGTAAATCCCTGGTTGCGGCTGGTCCTCAGATTGATTAAATCGAGTAACAGCGACGTCGCGTAAACGCAGTGAAAAGTTGGCATTAACTTATCACCTTTACGTAGGCCAAGTTACAAAAATTGCTTCAAGCCCCTCTTTTGAGGGGCTTTTTATTGAATACCACAGAATATTGATACAAGCTAAAGCCTATCTAGTTTTATTTCATAACACACGTAGGTTCTAGCAAAGATGAAAACAGCGCGTCGAGTTCTACTTCTGTTACTGGTTATCTTAGTTGCCATTCCAGCCGCTACGATTGCGCTGCTAACAACATCTTACGCGGACGCAACCTGGCGCTTGCTGTCAAACACCTTTTCTCTTCCGTTCCGGGTCGGAAGCGTGCGTTATGGCTTTCCCTATCACCTAACTTTACAACGCGTGAACACCAGCGGAGACGATGCGTCTTACATCGAGCAAGTCGATTTATGGATGAATCCCGATGTTTTTCGCGATGGTAAATGGATCGTTGATAGTTTATTGATTGATGGTATGAGCTTGCAGTATGGCGCACCAAAGCTCCCACCTTTAGACAACGTTTTATTCCATCAAATCGCGCTCAAAAATATTGATTACGCCGACGAGCAGTTCTCTGCCAATGGCATCGACCTTCAAATTCAATCACCACAATGGAATGGTCAATTAATACCATATGGCGAAGTTCAACTTGCAGCTGACCAACTCTATTGGAATGGCGAAGCCTTTAATCAACTCTTAGTCGATATAGACTACAAACCGCAAGACAGTACGCTTTATGGCACCTCTTTTAACTGGCGTAACAGTCAAATATCTGGGCAAGGGGAGCAGTATCCTCAAGGCTGGTCTTTAGTAAATGTGACCATCAACAAGCTGAAACTGAGTAATACGCAGCGCCAATCACTGCTTGCAAAACCTTGGCACGATCTACCATTTAACATTAATCATATTAATAGCTTAGATTTGCTTAACGCCGATATTGAATGGGGCGACTGGCACTGGCAGAACTTGGATCTTTCTGTGGAAAACGCCACACTGCCACTGTCTCTCTGGAAGACAAAAGCTCAAGTGTCATTGCAGGCGGATAGCGTTCGATTCCAGCAGCAAACCGCAATAGAGCCACGTTTGAGTGCCGCTATCGAGCCAGGAGTAATCCAGCTCAACGAGCTCAGTTTAGATTGGCAGCAAGGTCGAGTGCAAGTTTCTGGATTGTTCACGCCAACACAATGGAAGCTCAAAGAAGCCTCTATTCAAGGCCTCAAGTGGGCAACACAGCCAGAAGACAACCTAAATTGGTGGCACGCCGCCACCAGCGAGTTAGAGCATGTTGCAATCGAACGACTCGACATTGAGCGCAGCCAAATTATCCAGCTATCTCACGAACCTTATTGGCAACTTTCCGGTTTAAATATCGAAGGGCAACAGCTTGATATTAAACAGTCGGCTCAACGTTGGGGCCTTTGGCAAGGCGAATTGGAAGTCAGCGTTGTCAACGCCAGCTATGACCAAGTACTCACGTCTCACGCAGCACTTGCCATGCAAAGCAAAGATGGCTTTTGGCAATTGACTCGCCTTTTTGCGCCACTCGAGCAAGGCTACGTAGAAGGCATCGGACAGATAGATTTGAGTACCCCAAGCCAACCTTGGGCGCTCAACGTCAATGCTGATGGTATTCCCTTATCGCTCTTCCACGATTATTTTTTACCCGACACACTGGCTATTGATGGTTTTTCCGATCTTAGCCTCGATCTACAAGGGTTATCAGGTGATCGCAACATGCTAGCCTACAGCTTATCGGGTGAAGTGGAAGCCAATCTCCGAGATACCCGCTTGAAGTCCCAAGCGGATCATTCGCTCAAAGCCATTACCTTAAGTCCACTGCGTTTAAGCGCGCAACGAGGGGAAGTTGCCATAAAGCCGGTCACAATTTCAGGAAAAGCCATAAGTGGTAAGGTTTGGGGAACATTTGATATGGCCAACAACCCGCTAAGTGGCATTACTTATCAATTGGAAGAGTCGTGCGGAAACATTGAAGGCGATCTACTAAGTGGTGAAACCCACCGTAATGAGTGCGTGAACGCATCAAAACTGGCCGAGCCTACTGATATTGAGACTCCACAGAAAAATGATCCTTCCATCAAGCAGCCAATCGTGATTGATAACATCAATTTGGAGACTCAAGAGGAAGAGCTTTACGAAGAAATTATCGAAGAAGATGAAGTACCCAACACGCATTCCGCAGCAGAAGAACAAATCCTCTCACCGACAGTGCAAGAAGGTGAAACAGATAAGCGCCCAGCAGGTCAGTCGGCGCTTAACCCATCAGCAACTGAGTAACTGCGAGTAGTTCGGTATCAGCATATAGGTACCGACAAAATCCACAGCTGGCGTGTCACCACTATAAATCACTACGTGAATAACGATGCGTGCTTTGCGTCCCGACTCCAATCGGTCTAGGTCACCACTGATCCCATCCAACGAAGTACTCGCCACGGGGTTTTGTTCGAC
Source organism: Vibrio sp. 1751 (assembly GCF_033339895.1). NCBI lineage: Bacteria > Pseudomonadati > Pseudomonadota > Gammaproteobacteria > Vibrionales > Vibrionaceae > Vibrio > Vibrio sp. 1751. Next base: position 15,721 of record NZ_JAWOVM010000076.1, on the reverse strand, counting down.
TGGTTGACGATAACGAATCGAGCTGTCGGCCAACACAATATCACCGTGCAGCCCACGCTCTTTAAGCAGCAGCCACGTCATCCCCCACCCTGTCAGGGTTGCTAAGGTAAAAGCTGACCCGGCGAACATGGTGTTATGGGGATTAAGGTTAGGATTAAGCTGCGCACAGCATTCAAACTGGTAACCCGTGTACTGGTTAATTTTGATCCCCATTTTGTCGCTAATTGGGATTTGTTGCTCCCAGCGCTGTTGAAGCTCAGTACACCATTCAGGGCGACGTAACACATTGGCCATCGGATCCAGTTGCTTCACCATTTGCTGATGGCGCACAGGGCCACGCTCATCGGTTAGCTCGCCTCGACGCTCAAAGCCATTTTTTTCATAAAAGGCGATGGCATCTTCACGGGCATTACACACCAAACGTTTCGCTCCTTCTTGGCGCGCTAACGACTCTAGTGCAACCAAAACCAGCGAACCCATCCCCTTGCTACGGCGATTATTTTTAACCGCCATATAGCGGATCTGGCCATCATTGTCCGGCGTAATGTATAAACGGCCAATCGCCATAGGACGACCTCGACCATCAACAATCATGCGGTGATGGCTCATTTCATCGTATTCATCGCGCTCTGAGCCGATCGGCATACGCCATGGCTCACGAAGCAGTTGCCAGCGAAACTGATAATACTTGTTTATCTGATTATCGGTTTTGGGAGTAATGAGTTTGAACATATCAATCCTTTGAAAGCACAACACTAATCAGTGTCGGAAAAATTACTCCAAGCCAATTCCATGAGCTTGGAGTTAAAGCTTAGACTATGGCGCCTGTGTTACCAGATTAGACCTGCAACCAAAACGTCACTGGACCGTCATTCACCAAGGACACTTTCATATCGGCAGCGAAGCGGCCACGCTGTGTGGGTAAGACTTCTTCACACAAGTCAGAAAAGTAATCATACAAGCGCTCTGCATCAACAGGATGCGCACCGCGAGAAAAGCCAGCTCGCGTGCCTTTTTTTGTATCCGCAGGCAGCGTAAATTGAGAAACCACCAGCACTTTACCTTCCACCTGTTTAACGTTCAGGTTCATCTTGCCTTCGTCATCTTCGAACACACGGTAGGTTGTAACACGCTCCATTAAACGCTTTGCTTTAGCTTCATCGTCGTCCTTCTCTACGCCCAATAAGACCAGCAGACCACGATCAATTTCTCCTACGACTTCACCATCCACACGGACGGCTGCTTCACTGACTCGTTGAATTAGCGCTATCACTACTCTCGCTTCCTTCATCTGTTAACTGAGATTCAGCGGTCGAGTGTATCATGTCTAAATCTTCACTCCAGTGCTCTCGCTCACCAAGCGCAGCCGTAACTTCCGCCCCCAATAACACGATCATCCAGCATAAATACACCCAAACAAATAAGATAGGAATCGCCGCTAACGCGCCGTAGATGAGCTGATAAGACGGAAACTGAGTGATGTAGAGTGCAAAGCCTTTTTTACTCAACTCGAACAGTATCGCGGCGACTGCTGCCCCCATGGCACCATGAGCGAGGTGTACTTTTTTATTCGGCACTAGAATATACAAGCCAAGAAAAGCAAAAAAGGACAGCAACAACGGTAGCCAACGCAGAAATAAATTAAACGCACCAGATAATGTCTCGTTCTCTAAAATTTGCAGCGAAGTCACGTACGACGTCGCCGCAATACTCGCACCGACCATGATCGGCCCTAACGTGAGTACCATCCAATACATAGAGAATGAAAAGACTAAACGGCGCTTGTCTTTAACTCGCCAAATGTAGTTTAAGTTCTTATCAATGTTGGAAATCAGCATGACCGCTGCGATGAATAAAAACCCACCGCCAACCGCGCTCATTTTGCCCGTATTCGCCACAAATTCCTGTAATGCCGTATGTACAGCTTCTCCAGAAGCTGGCACAAAATTCTCAATAATGTAGCCTTGCAGCACCTCACCAACGTTCGCAAAAACGGGAAATTTCGACAATATTGATAACAATACCGTCAGCATTGGCACGATGGATAACAAGGTAATGTAGGCAAGATAGCCCGCGTTCACATTCACACGGTCATGCGTTAATCGCTTAAGAAGATACTTAAAAAACGCGACGCAACTTGGCAGTAGATTGATTAATCTCGCCTTGTAACTCTCTGATAACTGGTTCATAGTTCATCCCATAATTAGCGCCGAGGACATAAGAATGCCTTATTTATTAGCAATTGTACTATCAATTTTCACTTTAACAGGGTGTCAATCTGCTTATTACTCAGCAATGGAGCAGGTTGGGTATCATAAACGAGATATTATGGTCGACCGCGTCGAAGATGCCAAAGAATCTCAACAAGATGCACAAGAAGAATTCACCAGTGCACTTGAAGCCTTGTCTGCGATCACCAACTTTGATGGTGGTGAGCTAGAAAATGTCTACAACAACATCAATGACAAATATGAAGATAGCGAAAAAGCGGCTCAAGACGTACGTGACCGTATTGCTGCGATTGAAGACGTATCCGGCGCACTGTTTGATGAGTGGCAAGATGAGCTAGAGCTGTACTCGAGTGCGAAACTGCGTCGTTCAAGCGAGCAAAAACTACGTGAAACCAAAGCCTCGTACAAAACCATGCTTAGCGCTATGAAGCGTGCAGAGAAAAAGATGACACCGGTACTGGATACGCTACGTGACAACACGTTGTACTTAAAACACAACCTTAACGCCAGTGCGATTGGTTCTTTGCAAGGTGAGTTCTCTAGCTTAGAGAAAGACATCCAGTTTGCGATCAAACAAATGAACGAAGCGATTGCAGAGTCCGATAAATTCCTACAAAAGCTCAATCAAAAGTAAATGATTTAGACCTCCTCCTAGTGAGGAGGTTTTAGTCGGCGACCTCACCGAGTAAACCGATGACTCTTCGAACAAAGCCTACCCTCTCTGGTACAGTTCCCCATGGCACTTCTACCACTTCATAACCCAACTCAGTATAGACACTCACTAACGACTGATGAATCTCCAATGCTTCTTCAAAGCTGTGCGGACGCACTTCATCTTGTACGTAAATGGATGCTTCAGGTCGACAAGTAAACACCTGACTATGGTACCCAGCGCTTTCGGTTAAGAAAGCTTGATCAACCTTACAGCCGCCCACTTGTAGGTATGCAATGATGTCGGGGATGGCGCGATCAACAAACGCAACATCATGACAACGCGCATCACTCTTTTGTTTGTCCATCAACCCAAGGCATAACTTGGCAAACTCAGGTAAATTCGTCCACGGCAAAATACCATTTTCTAACTGGCTTTGCTGCTCAATCAAGTCGCGAGACCCTTCAGGAAACGTGGCATAACCACACGCGTCTAGCGCATTCAGCAGTGTTGTTTTTCCCGCACCAGGCCCACCGGTGATAATAATCGGATTCATATTCAACTCCAGAAAACAAAAAGCCCCGAGCATAACTCGAGGCTTCTTCTTAATTGAATCGCTTAACGAAAATTATTTCGCGCCACGAGAAGCACGCTTACGGTCGCTTTCCGTTAGGAACTTCTTACGGATACGGATGCTTTCAGGCGTTACTTCTACTAGCTCGTCGTCATCGATGAATTCTAGTGCTTGCTCAAGAGTCATCTTGATAGGCGGAGTAAGAACCTGTGCGTCATCTGTACCAGATGCACGAACGTTGGTTAGCTGCTTACCTTTCAGTGCGTTTACCGTTAGGTCGTTGTCACGGCTGTGAATACCGATAACCATACCTTCGTAAACTTCAACACCGTGACCGATAAATAGACGACCACGCTCTTGAAGGTTGAACAGTGCGTTAGTTAGCGCTTTACCCATCGCGTTCGCGATTAGTACACCGTTTACACGTTGACCGATGTTACCGCCTTTGTGCGGGCCGTAGTGATCAAACGTATGGTAAAGAAGACCTGAACCTGAAGTCAGTGTCATGAATTCCGTTTGGAAACCGATCAGACCACGTGATGGCATAACGAAGTCCATACGCACACGACCTTTACCGTCTGGAGACATGTCTTTCAGCTCACCTTTACGTAGGCCGATGTTCTCCATGATGCCGCCTTGGTGCTCTTCCATTACGTCGATAGTTACCGTTTCGAACGGTTCCATCAACTGACCATCTTCTTCTTTGATGATTACTTCTGGACGAGATACTGCTAGCTCGAAGCCTTCACGACGCATGTTTTCGATCAGGATAGAAAGGTGAAGTTCACCACGACCTGATACGCGGAATTTATCTGGATCGTCTGTTTGCTCAACGCGTAGTGCAACGTTGTGTACCAGTTCCTTCTCAAGACGCTCAAGGATGTTACGTGACGTTACGAACTTACCTTCTTTACCCGCGAATGGAGACGTGTTTACTTGGAATGTCATCGTTACTGTTGGTTCATCAACAGACAATGGTGGTAATGCTTCTACTGCGTTTTGTGCACAGATAGTGTCAGAAATTTTCAGCTCGCCAAGACCAGTGATTGCGATGATATCACCCGCGTTAGCTTGTTCCACTTCGTGACGCTCTAGGCCAAGGTAGCCCATTACTGTACCCACTTTACCGTTGCGAGTTTTACCGTCAGCACCAATAATGGTTACCTGCTGGTTTGGTTTAACGCTACCACGAGTTACGCGAGCCACGCCGATAACACCAACGTAAGAGCTGTAGTCTAGCTGAGAAACTTGCATCTGTAGTGGACCATCAAGGTCAACATTTGGCGCGTCAACAACATCAACGATAGTTTGGAATAGTGGTTCCATGTTCTCGCCAGTTTCGCCTTCTTCTAGAGAAGCCCAACCGTTAAGTGCTGATGCGTAAACTACTTTAAAGTCTAGCTGGTCATCAGTTGCACCTAGGTTGTCGAACAGGTCGAACACTTGGTCCATAACCCAATCAGGACGTGCGCCAGGGCGGTCAATCTTGTTGATTACAACGATTGGTTTTAGACCGTGAGCAAACGCTTTTTGTGTTACGAAACGCGTTTGAGGCATTGGACCATCAACTGCGTCAACGATAAGTAGTACAGAGTCTACCATCGACATGATACGCTCAACTTCACCACCGAAGTCCGCGTGTCCCGGAGTATCTACGATGTTGATACGGTAATCGTTCCAGTCGATTGCTGTGTTTTTAGCAAGAATGGTAATACCGCGCTCTTTCTCGATGTCGTTCGAGTCCATGACTCGCTCTTCAGCTTCACCGCGAGACTCAAGCGTGCCTGATTGTTGTAGCAGCTTGTCAACCAACGTGGTTTTACCGTGGTCAACGTGCGCGATGATCGCGATATTTCTTAATTTATCAATCTGTGGAGTAGCCATGGATATTGATTCACTTAGATAGATGAAATGCCCCCACGCTGAGAACGGGTGCTCTCTGGCGACATTTGCTGATTAAAAAAACGGCCATAATGTACCAGATTTTAGCAAAAAGCCTAGAAATATGTGATCTACTCCCGAGCATTTCTGCGATTTTTACGCTTAATGCCCATTTTCTTCCTCAGAACGAATTGATTAAACGCAACTTTATTCTAATCGATGCATAATTCAAATTGACTCTTGCTCAAAAACTGGGCTGAATACGCAATGTACCTGTCACATTATGGTGCAACAATGATTTTTGGCACCATAATAGTGCAATCAAAGATCATTTTGGTGCAAGCAACTGCACCAAACTAGCATTCAAAAACACAATTGCTTGAAATTAATGGAATATTTTTTTTGGCACGGTTTTGGCTTTAGTTAAAACAGCATCGATTAATGAAAAGTCAAATTGATTAATCAATGCCAGGTTTCATGAATAATTCATAAATCGAGCTTTTACCGCTTATTAACACTGGAGGTTATCCAAGATGTCAGTAGAAAACGTTCTATCGCTGATCCAAGAAAACGAAGTTAAGTTTGTTGACCTACGCTTCACTGATACAAAAGGTAAAGAGCAGCACATTTCGATCCCTGCTCACCAAATCGACGCAGACTTCTTCGAAGAAGGTAAAATGTTCGATGGTTCATCAGTTGCTGGCTGGAAAGGTATCAACGAATCAGACATGGTAATGATGCCTGACGCATCTTCTGCTGTGCTTGACCCATTCACGGAAGACGCAACACTAAATATCCGTTGTGACATCTTAGAGCCTGCAACAATGCAAGGCTACGACCGTGACCCACGCTCTATCGCAAAACGCGCTGAAGACTTCATGCGTTCTACTGGTGTTGCAGATACTGTACTTATCGGTCCTGAGCCAGAATTCTTCCTATTTGATGACGTGAAGTTCTCGACAGACATGTCAGGCTCTTTCTTCAAAATCGACGACGTAGAAGCGGCATGGAACACAGGTTCTGACTACGAAGAAGGTAACAAAGGTCACCGTCCAGGTGTTAAAGGTGGTTACTTCCCAGTAGCTCCAGTAGATTCATCTCAAGACATCCGTTCTGCTATGTGTCTAGTAATGGAAGAAATGGGTCTTGTTGTTGAAGCGCACCACCACGAAGTGGCAACGGCGGGTCAAAACGAAATCGCAACTCGTTTCAACACGCTAACAACCAAAGCTGACGAAATCCAAATCTACAAGTACGTTGTACACAACGTTGCTCACGCGTTTGGTAAAACAGCGACGTTTATGCCTAAACCACTTGTTGGCGACAACGGCAGCGGTATGCACGTTCACCAGTCTCTAGCAAAAGATGGCGTAAACCTATTTGCTGGTGACAAGTACGGCGGTCTATCTGAAATGGCGCTTTACTACATCGGTGGTATCATCAAACACGCTCGTGCAATCAACGCATTCGCTAACCCATCAACCAACTCGTACAAACGTCTTGTACCAGGCTTCGAAGCACCAGTAATGCTAGCTTACTCAGCGCGTAACCGCTCTGCTTCAATCCGTATCCCAGTGGTACCAAGCCCGAAAGCACGTCGTATCGAAGTTCGTTTCGGTGACCCAGCGGCGAACCCATACCTATGTTTCGCAGCAATGCTTATGGCTGGTCTTGACGGTATCAAGAATAAGATCCACCCAGGCGAAGCGATGGATAAAGACCTTTACGATCTTCCAGCTGAAGAAGCAGCAGAAATCCCAACTGTTGCATACTCACTAAAAGACGCGCTAGCAGAGCTAGATGCTGATCGTGAGTTCTTAACAGCGGGCGGCGTATTCTCTGACGACTTCATCGATTCATACATCGACCTTAAGTCTCAGGACGTAGAGCGTGTGAACATGACAACTCACCCTGTTGAGTTCGAACTTTACTACTCTGTGTAAGGTCGACACTGTGTAAAATGTAAACACAGCAATAAAATATTAGGCTCGCCTCGCAGGCGGGCCTTTTTTGTATTCGCCACTCAAGCTTCGACGTTTAACATGAGGGGATAATAAAAATACGCTTAGAATTTTTCCTTACAGGTCAAAGAGCTAAGCCATTGAAACGTGAAATCATCGAACAAGAGAAGGTGAGCAATGAAAGTTCAGCTTATTCCATCACTGTGTGCACTCAGCGGATTGTTAATCGCCTCTATCGCCTTCGCGCAGGTCGCGTATACGTGGGTAGATGAAAATGGCGTGGTTCACTTTAGTGATACGCCAAACAAAGGAGCAAAAGCGATCGCACTGCCAAACCTTGAAGCCAGCGCACCAGCTCCTGAGGTAGAAAGTACTGAATCGCTCGCACCTCAGACTACGCCATCTACTGCATCACAAAACAAGCCAGAGAAAACAACCGAGAAGCCTCTTCCATTAGAACTCTCGATGCTGACTCCCAAGCACAACGAGACCATCCGCAGCAATCGAGGCATCATCAATATTCAATTAGAAACCAATCGCAAGCTTGGTATCGGTGAGCAATTGCAATTGTTACTCGATGGAAAACCTTATGGTGCACCACAAAACCATATAGTGTGGCAGTTAAACAATATTGACCGAGGCACTCACACACTTGCTGTGCACGCGAAAAGAAGCGGCAAGCTTATTGCATCTACTAGCCCTATAACGGTGCATTTACATAGAGCAAGTGTTAAGCCGACCGTAAAAGGGGCAAAATAGAATATCTGGTGAAAAAATCACATCACAGCGGTGCTTTTCACTTTTTCTTCTAAGATTTATTCGCCATACTTAACGTTCAATTGCACCATTATTGTGCATCGCACAATCTTAAAGCAAAACAAGGACGTAATGTGGATACCAGTCTTCCTAGTGCCATTCTCAACAATATGGTGACAGCAACGCTGATTCTTGATGATGGATTGGCCATCCGTTATGCCAATCCGGCTGCCGAATTGCTGTTTTCTCAAAGCGCCAAACGAATTATTGAACAATCACTTTCTCAATTGATTCAGCATGCGTCGCTGGATCTCGCGCTGCTCACTCAACCGTTGCAAAGTGGCCAAAGCATCACCGACAGTGACGTCACTTTCGTTGTTGATGGCCGCCCTTTAATGCTAGAGGTGACGGTTAGCCCTATCACTTGGCAAAAGCAGTTGATGCTTCTGGTCGAGATGCGCAAAATTGATCAGCAGCGCCGACTCTCTCAAGAACTGAACCAACACGCCCAACAACAAGCAGCGAAGCTGTTAGTCCGAGGGCTTGCACATGAGATTAAAAATCCGCTTGGCGGCTTACGCGGTGCGGCGCAATTGCTAGAAAAAATGCTGCCAGAGCCCTCTCTCACCGAATATACACACATCATCATTGAGCAAGCAGACCGTTTAAGGGCGCTCGTGGATCGATTACTAGGACCGCAAAAGCCAGGTAAGAAGACACAAGAGAATCTGCACCAAATTCTTGAAAAGGTTCGCCAACTGGTTGAATTAGAGTCACAACGCTCAATCATCATTGAACGAGATTATGACCCAAGCTTGCCAGAGATTTTGATGGATACAGACCAAATCGAACAGGCAATGCTTAATATCGTCAGCAACGCCGCACAAATTCTTAGCCATCAAGAACACGGGAAAATAACCATTCGCACCAGAACGGTGCATCAAGCCAATATTCACGGCAAACGCTGTAAACTCGCTGCTCGTGTCGAAATCACAGACAACGGCCCAGGTATTCCACCGGAACTACAAGACACGCTGTTCTATCCCATGGTCAGTGGCCGCGAGGGAGGAACTGGATTAGGGCTATCTATTTCGCAAAATTTGATCGACCAGCACAATGGAAAAATAGACGTAGAAAGCTGGCCTGGTCACACAACATTTACTATTTATCTGCCGATCTGATTGCGCTAATGGACTTCAAGTCGCGTCAGTTTTTCGGTTTGCTGCAAGGATTACTACATGAGTAAAGGATATGTTTGGGTCGTTGATGACGACAGTTCAATTCGCTGGGTAATGGAGAAAACGCTCTCCTCTGCCAACATCAAATGTGAAACCTATGCCGATGGAGAAAGCGTGTTAATGGCGCTCGAACGCGAAGTGCCGGATGTTCTAGTATCAGACATTCGCATGCCAGGTATTGATGGGTTGGAGCTACTAAAACAAGTACAGCGCGATTACCCAGACCTTCCCGTGATTATCATGACCGCACACTCAGATTTAGATGCGGCAGTGAATGCGTACCAAAAAGGTGCTTTTGAATATTTACCAAAACCTTTTGATATTGATGAAACTTTAACTCTGGTTGAACGAGCCATTGCACACAGCCACGAACACAAACGCGAGCAGCTCTCTCCAGAAGACATTCCAGCAGAAACGCCTGAAATTATCGGTGAAGCACCAGCGATGCAAGAGGTGTTTCGCGCCATTGGTCGTCTTTCTCGCTCCTCTATTTCAGTCTTGATTAACGGTGAATCGGGCACGGGTAAAGAACTCGTTGCTCATGCACTGCACCGTCACAGTCCACGTGCTAACAAACCTTTCATTGCGCTCAATATGGCGGCGATTCCCAAAGACTTGATTGAATCGGAACTGTTTGGCCACGAAAAAGGCGCGTTTACGGGGGCAAACAATGTTCGTCAAGGACGATTCGAACAAGCCAATGGCGGCACTCTATTTTTAGACGAAATCGGCGACATGCCACTGGACATTCAAACTCGTTTACTACGCGTTCTAGCTGACGGGCAGTTTTATCGAGTGGGCGGTCACTCTCCGATCAGTGTCGATGTACGAATTGTCGCGGCAACACACCAGAACTTAGAAAAGCTGGTGCACGAAGGTGACTTCCGTGAGGACCTATTTCATCGCTTAAACGTGATTCGCGTTCAGATCCCGGCACTGCGTGAGCGTAAGCAAGACATTGAAAAGCTTACACAGCATTTTCTTATCCGTGCGGCTGATGAGCTTGGTGTGGAAACAAAAACTCTCCACCCGTCGACCGTGGAGATTCTTAACCGCCTTGATTGGCCTGGCAACGTTCGTCAATTAGAGAATATTTGCCGTTGGTTAACCGTTATGGCCAGTGGTAGCGAAGTGTTACCAAATGACTTGCCAAGCGAACTACTCGAAGAGAAAAAATCCATTTCAGACTCTGCACATGGTAGTTGGCAAGAACAATTGGCGGATTGGGCACGGCATTCACTCGCAGCAGGAGATAAAGAACTACTTTCTTACGCTTTACCAGAATTTGAACGCATTTTATTAGAAGCAGCCTTAGAGCACACTAAAGGTCATAAGCAAGATGCCGCTAAAGTATTAGGCTGGGGGCGAAATACACTCACCAGAAAATTAAAAGAATTGTACTGACAATCACTTACGTGGTGCGTTAACAACGAGCGTCGTTTGTCACTCGATATTAATAAAAACATCAGTACAATTGTGGCGCACCACCATCTATGTGATTAGGCGATGTCTACTGCTACGACTCAAATTACACTGCGTACTGCTGTTCTGATTCCATTTGTCATGATCTTCTTACTGGCGATCGGTGTCATTGTCTACGTCCAAAAACAAAGTTACGAAGAAGTGGTCACGGATATCAGTGACAAGCAACTTTCCGTGTTAACCGAAAGTGTCCACGACCACCTCAATAGCTATCTACGTAAGCCTTTTACTGCGGTTATGGCTCTCGCGCACAACGTCAGCTATCACAACCTTTATCGCCCTCACGATACCTCAGACATTCAAAACTACCTGCTAAGTGCATTCAAAAATCTTTACCAATCGATACCGCAGTTGGATGTAATCGCATTTGGTTCAGAAAACGGCGACTTTGCAGGCTTTCGCCGCGAACTTTCCGACGATTACACCTTAATGGTGCAAGATCGCCACACCGATGGTGATCTGGTTATTTATGGAACCAACCATGTGAGTAACAACATTCGAACGGTTATCTCCCAATACGATCCTCGCACTCGCCCATGGTATAAGCCCGTTGCAGAGAGCCAAAACGCCACTTGGTCTGAAATTTATACCAACGCTGATGAACGCCAGGATATTACGCTATCAGCCATGACGCCGGTGTACAAACACGACCAATTTGCTGGTGTTTTGGTGACAGACATTCGTATCAATACATTCAACGAATTCCTGCGCGAGTTAAAATACAACACTAAAGCGTCGGTCTACATCATGGACCCAGATCATCGTTTAATCGCTCACTCAGGCCCGGGAAGCGTCATCTCATGGGGCACAAAATTTTCGGATAAAGGGCAGCGTTTGCTTGCCGCTGAAAACGCAGACCCGATCATCAAAATCAGTGCGAGCCGCGTCCGGTCTTTCGATCTCAACAACACCAAGCAACCTTATACTTTTTCATTTGAACATGATGGCCAACGTATTTTCAGTCGGCTAACCCCGTATCGAGACCAAGACGGCTTAACATGGTTTATCGGCACCTCCATTTCGGAGTCTGAGCTTCTCGGCCTGTTACCGAAAAGCCAGCAAGAGAGTTGGCTCGTTGGCATTATTGTAAGCCTATTTGGGATCGCCATCAGTTGGATCATTTTCAACCGAGTTACCAGACCAATTAACGCGACGGCCGCCGCCGCTCAGCACCTCGCAAATGGGGATTGGGATAGCGGCATGCCAAAGCCTGGTTATGTGTATGAGACAACCGTACTGGTTCATGCTTTTAATGAAATGGCGAACAATCTAAGAGCGTCATTCAAAGCATTGCGTGAACAGTTGGTTTATGACTCTCTGACACGCTTATATAGTCGTCAGGGTTTAGTCGAAATCTGTGAAAATCAGTCTCATCTTTGTAACGGCAGTTTATTTTTACTTGGTATCAACAAATTTAGAGATATCAACGACAGTGTGGGTCATCACAACGGCGACCAGTTGTTGGTCAGCATCGCTGAAAGGTTAAAACAGCAGTTTCGTGACAACGCATTATTGGCTCGGATTGGTGGTGACGAATTCGCGGTATTTCTCTCAAATGTCGACACAGAAACCAAAATTAAACAAACCGAGCGTCGATTACAGCAACTCTTTTCCACCCCATTTATGGTGGAAGGCGAGAATGTAGTGATGAAGATTTCACTTGGTATTGTACAAACCCAGCAAAACGAAACCATGCCTTTATGGTTACGCAACGCCAGCATCGCATTAAGTTACGCCAAACAAGACTCACTGACTGGTGTTTGTCACTACAGCCCAGAACTAGCGAGCGCTTCAAAGTTTCGTACGCAAATGCTGACCAAGATCCAAACTGGCATTGAAAACCGAGAGTTTATTCCTCATTACCAACCGATTGTGGATCTCGTCAGTGGCACAGTGTGTGGCGCCGAAGCACTTGCGCGTTGGCATAGCGACTCAGGTATGGTGTCACCATTAGATTTTATTCCAATCGCGGAAGAAAGCGGCATGATCAAAGCCATTGGCCAACAGATTCTGTTACAAGCTTGTCGCGACACTTACCAAGCGATCGAAAGCAAACAGTGGCCGTCGGACTTCCAACTGCATGTGAATATCTCCGTTAATCAACTATCTTGCCCAAGTTTTGTCGATACGGTGACAAGCGTATTGGATATCACGAAATTACCAGCAAGTAACCTCACACTAGAGATCACAGAATCACGTATCATTGATAGCGCACCGACCACACTAGAAAATATGACTAAACTGCGTGAAATGGGTATTGGTATCGCGATAGATGACTTTGGCACCGGCTACTCATCACTGGGTTACCTCCACTCTCTGCCGTTTACCTGCTTGAAGATTGATCGCACCTTCATCAATCAACTCACACAAGAAAACTTAAACAGTTCAGTCGTCGCTGCCGTCATCAATATCACAGCAGGTCTCAAAACTAATGTCGTCGCGGAAGGTGTCGAGGATAGCAATCAAGCACAATTACTGCGCTCTTTAGGCTGTAATCAGGTGCAAGGCTTCTACTACAGCCGCCCTATGCCACTAGAAGAATGGCCAACACATTTGGTGAACATGAAGTAGAAAAGAGCGAGAATCGTTGATTTCCTAGTCATCCTCTACTGACAATCTACCCAACTGTTATTTATACTTAACTGCAAATCTTACCCATGTATTGTCACAGATGATGTTTGGGCCCTGTTCCAGTTCATAACTATCCGGATCGACAAAATGATAACGAAGAACCTTCCTCTTACTGATTTGCACCGTCACCTCGACGGTAACATTCGTACTAAAACGATTCTTGAGCTAGGCCAAAAGTTTGGCATTGCCCTACCAGCGTACGATATTGAGTCTCTCACTCCTCACGTTCAAATTGTCGAAGCGGAACCCTCTCTTGTTGCTTTCCTTTCTAAGCTCGACTGGGGTGTTGCTGTACTGGGCGATCTAGATGCGTGTCGTCGTGTCGCGTACGAAAACGTAGAAGACGCGCTAAACGCACAAATCGATTACGCAGAGCTGCGTTTCTCTCCTTACTACATGGCGATGAAACACAAACTACCAGTAACGGGGGTTGTTGAAGCCGTCGTGGACGGTGTGCAAGCGGGTATGCGCGATTTTGGCGTGAAAACCAACCTGATCGGTATCATGAGTCGCACATTTGGCACTGACGCATGTCAACAAGAACTGGACGGCATTCTGAGCCAGAAAGATCACATCGTTGCCGTCGACCTTGCGGGTGACGAGCTAGGCCAACCGGGTGATCGCTTTGTGTCTCACTTCAAGCAAGTACGCGATGCTGGCCTTGGGGTAACGGTCCATGCTGGTGAAGCAGCAGGTGCAGAGAGCATGTGGCAAGCAATCAATGAGCTGGGCGCAACTCGTATCGGTCACGGCGTAAAAGCGATTCACGATCCAAAACTGATGGATTACCTAGCAGAAAACCGCATTGGTATTGAATCTTGCCTGACGTCAAACTACCAAACAAGTACAGTAGAAACGCTAGAAAACCACCCTCTCAAGCAGTTCCTAGAGCATGGCGTTCTTGCGTGTCTGAACACTGACGATCCAGCGGTTGAAGGCATCGAACTGCCATACGAATACGAAGTAGCAGCACCAGCCGCTGGTCTGAGCCAAGACCAGATTCGCCAAGCGCAAATCAATGGCCTTGAGATTGCGTTCCTTTCAGAAGCAGAAAAAGCGGAACTGAGAGAAAAAGTAAAAGATCGCGCTTAAATCCAGCGAAAACATAAAAAATGCCAGCATCTGCTGGCATTTTTTATATCTTGAATCTGTATCTCTGATTAAATAACACGAGAGAATTGTTGCTGACGCGCCTTCGCTCGCAGGTACTTATCGAAGCTCATACAAATATTACGGATCAGCAAACGACCTCGCAGCGTCACACGAATTTCATTGTCATCCACTTCCACCAGCTCATCGTTGATGAAGGTCTGAAGTAGCTGTAAGTCTTCTTTAAAGTACTGATCAAACTTCACTTTAAACTCAGACTCAATGGCTTTCTTGTCTAACTTGAAGTTACAAATCAGCTGCTTAATCACTTCACGACGGAGCAAATCATCGGAGTCCAGCGAGACCCCTTTCCATAGAGCGTGACGAAGTTCGTTGACTTGAGCGTAGTATTTCTTCAGCTCTTTCTGGTTTTGCGCGTAAGCATCGCCGATCATCGAGATTGCAGAAACACCAAAGCCAACCAAGTCACATTCACCTTGTGTGGTGTAGCCTTGGAAATTGCGATGCAAAATACCTTCGCGCTGGGCAACAGCAAGTTCATCGTCCGGCAAAGCAAAGTGGTCCATACCGATAAATTGGTAGCCAGCACCAGTCAGTGTCGCGATGGTGTCTTGCAGAATCGCCATCTTCTCCTCTGCTTTTGGCAGGTCTTCGTCTTTAATCTTACGCTGCGCTGCAAATAGCTGTGGCATGTGCGCGTAGTTAAACACGGATAGACGGCCCGGCTGCATCTCTAGCACTTGTTCTAGAGTCTTGGCAAAAGATTCTTTGGTCTGCTTCGGTAAACCGTAAATCAAATCTAGGTTCGTCGAACGAAAGCCTAACTCTTTTGCGCGCGCAACCATCGCAACGATGAACTCTTCATCTTGCTCACGATTCACCAGTTTTTGCACTTCTTTGTTGAAGTCCTGCACACCGATGCTCAAGCGATTGAAGCCTTCACTACGCAGATGATCCAGCATGGTCAGCTCGATTTCACGCGGGTCAACCTCGATACTGATTTCAGCATCGCTACTAAAAGTAAACTCTTGGCGTAGCAGGCTCATTACACGCGTGATTTGCTTTTCAGAGAGAAACGTCGGTGTACCACCACCAAAATGCAATTGCGTCACAGTGCGACCAACAAGTAATGCAGCACGTTGACGAATTTCGTGTTCAAGCACGTCGAGGTATTCATCCGCTTTGTGCGAGTGGCGTGTAATGAC
>NZ_JAWOVM010000075.1:0-21163 GCF_033339895.1 Vibrio sp. 1751 | reverse complement strand
CACTTTTCAGTTACCATATTCGCAGTATGTCGTTGCAAGGAAGCCAAGATGTTCAAAAACAAGCACTTTATTCTCGCTCTACTGATTGCGCCAGTTCTCTCTTTGATCGCTTACTTCGGTACCGATATGGCCCTCAGCGAGAAACCCCACGCGGCGCAAGAAGGGGAAACTTACAAACTCGCGAGTAAGTCTAATTGTCGTTACACCAGTGGTCTGTGTGATATGGAAAATGGCGATTTTAAAGTGAAATTTCGCTCGGAAAAACTCACTAAAAATAACTTAGAATTGTCACTCAACGCCGCTTACCCACTCGAAGGGGTTAAAGTTTCTATTGTGAGTGACAAAGAGAAAAACGCTCAACCGATTGATATGAAGCCCGCCGATCAAGCAGGCCAAAGCTGGTACATCACCTTACCAAAGCCTGCATCTGCAGAAAGCTGGTTAAGAGTCGTCATTCAATCAGGCGGCACACTGTATTATGGTGAAACGCAAACCGCATTTGTGAAGTACGAAACCTTATTTACTGAATAACGGCGACAAGCTAATTCACCGGCCTTCAAACGACAGTGACTTAGTTTCACTCAGCATAAATGAATTCCTACTCAGCCGACGCCTTTGCGTCGGCTTTTGTTTCCGTAAGTCTTTCTTCAACAACCTCTTACTCTAAAAAGGGTTGCCAACCCACAAGTTAATTGATAATAATTATCATTACATTTAATGAGAGGTGGTTATGGACAACAAACGGGACATCTTTAACGCATTTTTTAAAGCCCAAGATAGATTCCTTCTCGCCGCACCACATGGCTTTGAGCCAGACGTGATTCATGACTATATTCATTGGGGAATGGTGTTGTCTTCCTGTTATGAACACGATGCCGATGAAGAAAATCTATTGTTGTGTGAGCTGTTTTTACGTCAGGTTTATTTCCATTTACTAGACGCAATTCAAGACTCAACTCGCAGTCGTATCTTCCGTCGTGTCTGTCTCGATTCTATCCATACGCCATTATTTTGCCTCAAACGTTATTACTACCAGTTTGAACAAGGCGACGTGAAATTTCTCGCACTACAACAACAATTACGCCTGATTCAAATCTCACTCGATTAACCAAAAGGATCCCTACCATGAGCACCGAATTCCGCATAGAAACTGACAGTATGGGCGAAGTAACGGTCCCTGCAGATGCTCTCTACCAAGCCCAGACTCAACGCGCCGTCGATAACTTCTCATTCAGTCAACATAAAATGCCATCTGGTTTTATCAAAGCGTTAGCACACATCAAGCAGACTGCGGCACTCACCAACGCACAGCTAGGGCTGCTTGAGGGAGATATTGCCAACGCGATCGCTGACGCAGCTCAAGAAATTATCGAAGGCAATCATATTGAGCAATTCCCAATTGACGTGTTCCAAACGGGATCAGGCACTAGCTCAAATATGAATGCGAATGAAGTAATTGCAACACTGGCCTCCCAGCATCTAGGCGGCACTGTCAGCCCTAATGATCACGTCAACATGGGACAAAGCAGCAACGATGTGGTACCGACGGCCATTCAAGTTAGCGCAGCATTAGCCATTGAAAAACAGCTCTTCCCGGCCCTGTCACACCTAAGCCAAACACTAGAGTCTAAGCAACAAGCATTGAAAGATGTTGTAAAAACCGGTCGCACCCACTTAATGGATGCGATGCCAATTACCTTTGCTCAAGAACTTGGCGGTTGGCAGTTCCAAATCGAGCATGCAAAACAAGCGATTGAACAAACACTTCCTGCTGTAAAAGCCTTAGCCCAAGGTGGTACGGCGGTTGGAACGGGGATCAATGCCGATCCACGCTTTGCAGACTTATTCGCTAGCAACCTAACCCAGTCAACTCGTATTCAGTTCACGGCCAGTGATAACTTCTTTTTCAATTTAAGCAGTCAAGATGCGATCGTCGCTCTGTCGGGACAGCTCAAAACAGCAGCAGTTGCGATCATGAAGATCGCAAACGATCTTCGTTGGATGAATTCAGGCCCATTGGCTGGTTTAGGTGAAATTGAATTACAAGGCTTGCAACCGGGTTCTTCCATCATGCCTGGCAAAGTAAATCCTGTGATCCCAGAAGCCGCAGCTATGGCATCAGCGCAAGTCATTGGTAATGACACCACCATTACCGTCGCAGGCCAAGCGGGCAACTTCCAGCTTAACGTCATGCTGCCAGTTATTGCTCATAACGTATTGGAGAGCATCGAGTTACTCTCTAACAGCGCAACCGCTTTAGCTGACAAAGCCATTGCGACGTTTGAAGTTCGCCAAGATAACTTGGATGTAGCACTCGCCAAAAACCCAATTTTGGTCACGGCTCTCAACCCTGTCATTGGTTACCTAAAAGCGGCAGAAGTCGCGAAAAAAGCCTACAAACAGGGACGCGCGATTATTGATGTCGCGGAAGAAGAAACTGATTTGGATAGAGCCACACTAGAGCGATTGCTTAATCCAGCCAAACTGACCCAAGGCGGCGTCGCAGAATAAACGGCAAACTCAGCCTATCAACTAAGATTACAAATATCGAGACCTCCATTCGGAGGTCTCTTTTATAGTGATTTTTCAAACACTCCAATCCTAAGCGACTCGATTGAGCACCGAACGCAGCTTAAGCGGCTTAACTGGCTTAGCAATAAAGCTGAACCCATTTGCTTTGATGCCATCAAGCATATCATCGGTACGATCTGCACTGATGATGACGCCTTCAAAGCTGTGGCCTAATCTCAGGCGGCATTGCTGTAGCACTTCTAAACCAGTACGACCATCATCAAGTCGGTAATCGGAGAAAATTACATCCGGAATCCAACCATCCTCAAGCGCTTGTAGACTTTCAACTAAATCAATCGCAACTCGTGTATCGCAGCCCCATCGGGAAAGTAAGTTTTCCATGCCGACTAGAATGTCAGGCTCATTATCGACACATAGGATTCTCAGATGACCAAGTTCAGATTGCTTACTCATTGCCACGTGAACTGGATGAGGCTGAACATGATCAGCTTTATCTAGGGTGATGGAAAAAACACTGCCTTTTCCAACCCAAGAGCGCATCGAAATTTCATGCCCAAGTACCTGAGCAATTCCTTTCGAAATCGCCAAACCAAGTCCGAGGCCTTGGTCGGAACGAACTTGAGTTCCGCGATTAAACTCTTCAAAAATCTCTTGCTGCTTCTCTTCTTCAATCCCCACTCCATTATCCCATACATCAATACGCACTCGCCCTTTCACGCGGCGAACACCGAGTGCGACTTTGCCATTCGGGTTATAACGAAACGCATTGGTCAGGAAGTTTTGCACCACACGGCGCAGCAGTTTGGGATCCGACTTAACCATGAGTGAGGACGGAATCATGGTGAACTCTATGCCTTGCTGTTTGGCTAACGCACTAAACTCAGCATTCAAATTCGACAACACATCATTTAACGCAAAGCCGTGCACGTTGACTTCCAACTTGCCCGATTCCAAACGCGAGATATCCAGCAAATCTCCAATTAAGTCTTCGGCAGCCTCTAAAGCACTTTCAATGTGTGCTGACAGCTTTTTGGCTTCGCTGTCTTTGGCGACTTCCGATAGTGAAGACGCGAATAGACGCGCCGCGTTGAGCGGTTGCATCAAGTCATGGCTTACTGCCGCCAAGAACCGTGATTTGGACTTCGATTCCAAATCCGAGCGCTGCGTCGCTTCCACCAGCTGCTTGTTGAGTTGTTCTAATTCTCGAGTCCGCAGACGTACCCTTTCTTCCAATGTCTCGTTGGCGTCTTTCAGTGCTTGCTCTGCATCACGGAATACGGTGATGTCGGTAAAGCTCATCACAAAGCCACCACCTGGCATTGGGTTACCTTGCACCTCTATCACGCGACCATCGGGACGAACCCGAGAAGAGGTGTGCCGAGTTCCTTGCTCAAGGTGATAAACACGGCGACGGACGTGGTCATCAGGGTCACCAGGGCCACACAACCCCTGCTCTGCATTGTGCCGAATCACATCCGCGATCGGTCGACCTACTTGAATCAGGCCTGGCGGAAATTCAAAGAGTTCTAAATAGCGTTGGTTCCACGCTACCAAGCGTAGTTGCTTATCGACGACCGCAATACCTTGTCCAATATGCTCAATCGCGCCTTGGAGTAAACCCCGACTAAAATCGTACAGTTCAGAGGCTTCATCGACGATAGTCGCCACCTCTTCAAGCTGCATATTTCTACCTTGCAGAGCGGAAGTAAGTACTAACTTAGCAGAAGATGCACCAAATACCCCAGCTAGCACACGCTCCGTATGCCGAATCAGAGAAGATGGCGCTTGTTGATTCGGCATCAACTCTTCTCGTTGCTGGCTCCAGTAGGCTCGAAACGCCGCTTTAACTCGCGTTCGTCCTACAAATCTGGACGCTAGCATTTCCAGTTCTGCAACCGTAACGCGGCTCTGGTACAGACTCATATTTTCGCTTTCAGGCAACGGTGTACCAACGAATGATGCCGATTGTAAGCGCTCACTTAGGCTTGGTCGGGTAGCCATAGAAACCACAACAAAACACACTGCATTAGCGACCACACTGAGGATCATCCCCCAATCTGAAATCGCGATATCAAAGCTAGCCAATACCTCTGGTGGCGTAATCAACCAGATCAGGAAGTTATTACTGGCGTCTCCGGCAAGCATGTCTGTTTGGCTCATTAACGTAATCAACCAGGTAGCAAAACCCACTGCGAGGCCAACATACACACCTTTCTTATTCCCTTGACGCCAATACATACCGCCAACCAGCGCAGGAGCGAATTGCGTGATAGCCGCGAACGAGAGAAAGCCGATAGCAGACAGTGAATGAATGGTGTCCAACGCTTGATAGAAACACCACGCGCCAATCAACAAAACTAAAATCAAACCACGGCGGATCCGCAGTAATAATTCAGAAAAATGGTGATGGTTACGCTGCGCCAGTCGCATGCGACGCAATAGCAATGGCATAACCAAGTCATTCGAGACCATGATCGCTAAGGCAATCGTCGATACGATAACCATGCCACTTGCCGCTGAAGTACCGCCTAGAAACGCAAGTAAGGCGATTTCACTCGCCCCTACCGACATCGGCACACTGATGACATAAGTATCAGGCGAAGCGCCACTCAAGAGACCTTGCCCTACCCACGCAATAGGTAAAACAAAAATCCCCATTAAGATCAGATAAATGGGGAACAACCAACGAGCCACGTGCAAATCTTGAGCACGTTCATTTTCCACCACCATCGTATGGAATTGTCGCGGAAGGCAAACGATCGCCAGCATGGTCAGTACAGTATGAATCAATATAGTCGGGATATTTGGTGACTGATACGTCTGTTCGGCAACATCAAGTAAGCTCAAATTCTCGGTGTTCATCGCCAACCAAACAATGAAAACACCAACCACTAAAAAAGCTAGCAGTTTGATAATGGATTCGAAGGCAATTGCCATCATCATCCCACGATGGTGTTCCGTGTTATCAATGTGGCGGGTACCGAATAGCATCGTAAAAATCGCCAATGCGACCACAACAAACCACGACACGCTATCGTTTTGATAACCAAAATCAGTAGCCAGCTCCGGAGCAATGATTTCAAGCCCCATAGTGATACCACGCAGCTGTAAAGCGATGTACGGCAAAATTCCCGCAACCGCTATGAGCGTAACAACCACGGCCAAACCTTGGGATTTACCGTAGCGTGCTCCGATAAAGTCAGCAATCGACGTGATGTGTTCCCGTTTAGCAATCAAAATAAGCCGAGCTAAAACGCGCCATCCGATGGTAAACACTAAAATGGGGGCGATATAGATGGGTAAGAAAGACCAAGGATTACTGCTGGCTTGCCCGACCGTGCCGTAGAAGGTCCACGATGTACAGTACACCGCAATGGAAAGGCTATAAATCCAAGGCCGCCAGCGCGCTAGCCACCTTTTCTGAATGTCGCCGTACCACGCGATGATAAATAAAGCTCCCAAATACGCTAAAGAAACGGGAACCACCAGCCATCCTTGCATCCGATATCCTTTCTTGCCTTTCTTGCTACTTTTAAAGCAAGAGAATAAAAAAACCTCTCCATGAGGGAGAGGTTTCATTTAACACTGCTTTGATAACGGAGACAAAGCTTAGTTTTTAACCTTTGTTACATAAGTCTAATTCTGTGTTTCAAGTGGCTTGTCTGATACATCAACCACCTGATGTGGGTCTTGCGAATCAAGCTTGATGAACAGAGCCAATAACCCCATCGCGGCCATGCCCCAGAACACAAGCGGTCCCCAGTGCTCATAACCCCAGCCACTCAATACGGTCATTAACGCGATAAATGCGCCCAACGGAATCGCGTTATACAACGCTTGCAACGCTACGATCTTATTTTCTTCGGAGTTTTGGATATATTGGATCGCGGCAATGTGTGCGGTAGCGAAAGTCACACCATGCAATAGTTGAACAACCACCAAAGCAATAATTGATGTTGTCGACGCCGTAATACCCCAACGCATCATTACACCAACGGCAGCAGCAATAAACAGCGCGCGTATTGACCAACCTACGAATAAGCGCTTACTCAATGCAAACACTGCCACTTCTGCGGCCACTCCTAAGCTCCACAAGTAGCCAATGACATCTTCCGAGTGACCAGCGGCCTTCCAGTGAATCGCACTAAAGCCGTAGTAAGCCGCATGACTGCCCTGAATTAGTGACACCAACACTAAGAATTTTAGTATCGGCTTGTCGGTCAAAAGAGCGGTCAGCTTTGGACGTTCTGCGCTTTGCCCACCATGCGTTACAGGCATTGGGTTAGTCGGTCGCATAGCAAACAGCAACGAGATAAACACGCCGAACATCGCAGTGTACAAGATCATATCGGAGCCAAATTCAGCCACCAGGTAGCCCACTGCCGTCGAGCCTGCGATAAAGGCGATCGAACCCCATAGCCGCGTGCGGCCATAATCGAGCATTTTCAGGCGAGCGTAGTAATTTGCCATCGCGTCCGACAACGGAATAATCGGTCCACAACAAAGATTGAACAACACTGTCGCTAGTGCCATTAACCAAAAGCTACCACCCGTAAAAAAGTGAAATCCAACAAAAAAGAGGGCAGCGAAACTCAACCAACGTAAAGCAGGCATAAGATGTTCGACTTTGTGTACTCGTGGGGTGATCACGATATTGGCAACACAACGTGTCGCAAGGCCTAACCCGACCAGCAAACCGATATCTGTCGAAGATACTCCTTGCTCCTTAAACCAAAGTGACCAAAATGGCAGATACACGCCATACGCAAAGAAGAATCCGAGAAAGTACTGGGAAATCCAGCCATACGGAGAAGGTTTCAACATTACTAATATCCTAAAACGGGAACACCAACGTTCGAGCCGGGAATTATGGATCGCCATGCGTATTATAAAAAGGGAAGAATAAGAAACTTATCGTTTCCTCGATGGAATACTAACTTTGCGACATTTGGCATCTTCAAACGAAAACATCGTAATTTAGACCAAAGTCGTCTGGCTTCCGGTAAGAAATTTGTCAGACTTAGAGAGTGTTCCTTCCATCATTATTGGGTGTTCTCATGCCTGACAAATTTAACATGCAATCTCCACCGTTCGATCGCTTAACTGAAGCACAACAATCGCGACTGCGATCGTCTCTGGACGTCGCCTACTATCGAGCTCGAGATGTTATTTTATCCTGCGGACAGAAGAACCCCCACTTACATATTCTGATCAAAGGCGCGGTAGAAGAGCGCTCCAACGATCAACAAGAAGTGTTCGCACATTATGCCAACGACGATATGTTCGATGTACGCTCGTTACTTGAAGACAAGGTACGTCATCACTACATCGCGCTTGAGGACACGCTCTCTTACCTAATGCCGAAAGAAGTTTTCCTTGCCCTTTACAACGAAAATGGCCAGTTTGCAGCCTATTTCGATAACAATTTATCGAAACGGCAAGAGCTCATCGAAGCGGCCCATCAACAGCAAAACTTAGCGGAGTTTATTCTCACTAAAGTTGACCGCAGCATTTATCACCCACCGATGATCCTTGAACCAAATACACCAATTAACGAGGTAACACGTTCCTTAAAAGAAAATGGGATTGACGCTGCATTGGTTCAACTCCATGGCGATGATCCACGATTGGAAAAATGGCCATCAGCCCACCCGTACGCAATAGTGACTCGTACTAATATGCTGCATTCTGTGATGATAGATGGTTGCGCGCTCGACACACCAGTGGGTGAGATCGCGAGCTTTCCTGTTTATCACGTTGATGATGGTGACTTTCTATTCAACGCCATGATCACAATGACCAGAAATAGAATGAAACGCCTCATGGTATGTGAAGGCAACCGAGCCGTCGGCATGCTGGATATGACCCAAATTCTCAGCGCGTTTTCAACCCACTCTCACGTGTTAACGCTCAGTATTGCTCGAGCAAGCAGCGTGGAAGAGCTCGCTTTGGCCTCAAACCGCCAACGTCAATTGGTCGAGAGCTTATTGAAAAACGGCATCCGCACTCGCTTCATCATGGAGCTTATCTCAGCCGTAAACGAGCAAATTATCGAGAAAGCGTTCGAGTTAGTAATACCACCAGCCTTGCACGACCATTGTTGCTTGATCGTACTCGGCTCTGAAGGCCGAGGAGAGCAAATTCTCAAAACCGATCAAGACAATGGCCTGATTATTCAAGATGGTCTGGAATGGCCTCATTGCGAACAAGTGATGCAATCCTTCACACACACCCTACAACAGCTCGGTTATCCACTTTGCCCTGGCAAAGTGATGGTTAACAACCCGAAGTGGGTCAAAACACAGCAAGAATGGATAAGCACCCTAAACCACTGGATAGCTAAAGCCGAACCAGAACAAATCATGGACTTAGCCATTTTCAGTGACGCCCATGCTGTTGCTGGGAATTGCGAGCTGCTGGCTCCAATTGCGGCGCATCTTCGTGACACAATGAAAGATCGCATGTTGATATTGTCTGATTTTACTCGCCCTGCCTTGCAGTTTTCTGTGCCCCTAACTCTATTTGGCAACGTAAAAAGTGCTAAAGACGGATTGGACATTAAACGCGGCGGTATTTTCCCAATTGTACACGGCATTCGCACCTTGTCTTTGGAATATGCCATTGAGGAGAAGAACACATTTGAGCGCATTGAAGCTCTGAGAAATAAGCGCATCTTAGAATCCGAAACGGCAGATAATCTCAACGAAGCACTGAAATTGTTCTTTAAACTTCGCCTTAATCAGCAACTCAAAAAGCAAGAAGCGTTGAATAACATTGATATTAAACAACTGGATAGAACTGAGCGTGATTTGCTTCGCCACAGCTTACATGTGGTGAAGAAATTTAAGCAATTTTTAGGCTTCCATTATCAAATTCGTGATTAACCCTGATTTTCATAAATCACAGAGGCGTAAGCAATGAACTGGTTACAACGCAAATACTGGTACTACAAATTGAAAGGTTCGCCTTATCAGTCGCTGTTTTGCACGCCAGATAAAACAGAATACGTCTCTCTTGACTGCGAAACCACCAGCCTTGACCCAAATCGCGCCGAGCTGGTGACTATTGCAGCCACCAAGATCATCGACAACCGCATCATCACCAGTCAACCATTTGAAGTCCGCTTACGCGCGCCGCAATCGCTCGACTCTGGCTCGGTCAAGATCCATCGAATTCGCCACCAAGACTTAGTCGATGGCATCAGTGAAAAAGAGGCGCTGCTCGAGCTGCTCGACTTTATCGGCAACCGACCACTTGTGGGCTATCACATTCGTTACGATAAAAAGATCTTAGACCTTGCTTGTCTGCGGCAACTTGGCTTCCCACTTCCTAACCCACTCATCGAGGTCAGTCAGATTTATCACGATAAGTTGGAACGACATTTGCCGAATGCCTACTTCGACTTAAGTCTGGATGCCATTTGTAAACACCTCGAACTTCCTATCCAAGACAAACACGACGCTTTGCAAGACGCGATTTCTGCCGCTTTGGTCTTTGTCCGCTTAACGAAAGGCGATTTACCCAACCTAACCGCCCCGTATACATAAAAATCAGTTGACCTAGCTCCCAGAAATACTTTTGTTTCAGCGATTTCCCGGCGCTTCTATCACTCTCATCCTAAAGTCTAATTGTGGAAATACGCGCGGTGACTGACAGTTATAAGCACAACGTCGTCATTACCACGACCAAGTTATTTAGAACCAAAAAACAGCCCTACAAAAATATATTCAAAATCTTATCTAGATTGGTGTAAGGCCGAGAAATAAGGCACAAGGAGAGAAGCCATGAGCGAAGCCCACGTTTATCCGGTAAAAGAAAATATTAAAACTCATACACACGCGGATAATGATACTTACTTAGCCATGTATCAGCAGTCGGTAACAGATCCAGAGGGCTTCTGGAACGAACACGGCAAAATCGTTGATTGGATCAAACCTTTCACCAAAGTAAAAAGCACTTCTTTCGACACTGGCCATGTTGATATTCGCTGGTTTGAAGATGGCACACTGAACGTCTCGGCTAACTGTATTGACCGTCATCTCGCAGAACACGGGGACGACGTCGCCATCATTTGGGAAGGCGATGATCCAGCCGACGACAAAACACTCACTTTCAACGAACTACACAAAGAAGTGTGTAAATTCTCCAACGCATTGAAAGAGCAAGGCGTACGCAAGGGCGACGTGGTGTGTCTATACATGCCAATGGTGCCAGAAGCCGCAGTGGCTATGCTCGCTTGTACCCGTATTGGTGCGGTTCACACCGTAGTATTTGGCGGTTTCTCACCAGAAGCACTATCCGGCCGTATCATCGACTCTGACGCTAAAGTCGTGATCACCGCAGACGAAGGCGTACGTGGCGGACGCGCTGTTCCACTGAAAAAGAACGTGGATGAAGCACTAACCAACCCAGACGTAAAAACCATCAATAAAGTCGTCGTGCTTAAACGTACAGGTGGTGATGTTGAATGGCATGAACACCGTGATGTTTGGTGGCACGAAGCAACAGCCAACGTTTCTGACGTTTGCCCACCAGAAGAGATGAAAGCCGAAGACCCGCTGTTCATCCTCTACACATCTGGCTCGACAGGTAAGCCTAAAGGCGTACTACATACTACAGGCGGTTACCTCGTTTACGCGGCAATGACCTTTAAATATGTCTTCGATTATCAACCAGGTGAAACCTTCTGGTGTACCGCGGATGTGGGCTGGATTACAGGCCATACTTACCTAATTTATGGTCCACTAGCGAACGGGGCCAAAACCATTCTGTTTGAAGGTGTTCCAAACTACCCAAGCACGGCTCGTATGAGTGAAGTGGTTGATAAGCACCAAGTGAACATTCTCTACACTGCGCCAACCGCTATTCGTGCACTAATGGCAAAAGGTAACGAAGCGGTAGCAGGGACATCTCGTTCAAGCTTACGTGTGATGGGTTCAGTAGGTGAGCCTATCAACCCTGAAGCGTGGGAGTGGTACTACAAAACGATTGGTAACGAGAGCTCGCCTATCGTTGATACTTGGTGGCAAACAGAGACCGGCGGTATCTTAATTGCACCACTACCAGGCGCAACAGACTTAAAACCAGGCTCAGCAACTCGACCATTCTTCGGAGTCCAACCTGCACTGGTTGATAACATGGGCAACATCATTGAAGAAACCGCAGCAGAAGGTAACTTGGTGATCCTTGATTCATGGCCAGGTCAGATGCGTACTGTTTATGGCGACCACGAACGCTTTGAACAGACCTACTTCTCAACCTTCAAGGGAATGTACTTTACTAGTGATGGGGCTCGTCGTGACGAAGACGGTTACTACTGGATCACGGGCCGTGTTGATGACGTACTAAACGTGTCGGGTCACCGCATGGGTACCGCTGAAATAGAATCGGCTCTTGTCGCACATCATAAAATTGCTGAGGCCGCTATTGTGGGCATTCCGCATGATATCAAAGGCCAAGCTATCTACGCTTACATTACCTTGAACGATGGTGAATTCCCGTCAGCAGAGCTACACAAAGAAGTGAAAGATTGGGTGCGTAAAGAGATTGGTCCAATTGCAACACCAGATGTACTGCACTGGACGGATTCCTTACCGAAGACTCGTTCTGGTAAGATCATGCGTCGAATCCTGCGTAAAATTGCAACGGGTGATACCAGCAACCTCGGAGACACATCAACGCTTGCCGATCCGAGCGTTGTAGATAAACTTATCGCAGAGAAAGCAGAATTGGCATAAATTCAACCAACTGTTTTAAAAGCACTTTAAAAACCGCCATCACTCATGGCGGTTTTTTGCTTTAGTGCACAAATTGGCCACACAAAAAATATGGCAATTATGTTGTTTTTGTTAACTTGGTTACAGAAACGAGAGTGGCTATTAGGAGATTAGACCAGTAAATTGCTGCTAATTGCTATGAATTAGCTATAATCTTGGTCGATTTTTTAAAATTTGCTCGGTTTTAACAAAAAAATCGTGCTGAACTATCGTATATTTGGGAATATAAACGTTCCACTCACGATAAGGGAAGATAGCAACACAATGTCTGCAAAGTCACGGATTCTTGTTCTAAACGGACCAAATCTTAATCTATTGGGTCTGCGCGAACCGACACACTATGGTCACAGTACCTTAGCTCAAGTTGTGGATACTCTTACAGAGCAAGCCCATAACGCTGGGGTAGAACTGGAACACCTACAATCAAATCGTGAGTACGAACTGATTGAAGCCATTCACGCTGCCTATGGCAAGATTGACTTCATCATCATCAATCCAGCGGCTTTCACTCATACTAGTGTGGCGCTGCGAGATGCATTACTTGGCGTCGCCATCCCATTTATTGAGGTGCACTTATCAAATGTGCACGCACGTGAACCATTCCGTCATCACTCTTACCTGTCAGATAAAGCAGAGGGTGTGATTTGCGGTTTAGGCGCACAAGGTTATGAATTTGCTCTGTCTGCAGCGATCAATAAGCTACAGGCAAAGTAACCCTAACACTCTGCAACCCTACGAGGGTTGTCTTAATCACAAGATAAAAGAGAAAGAAAAGATGGATATTCGTAAAATCAAGAAGCTAATTGAGTTAGTTGAAGAGTCTGGCATTGCTGAGCTAGAGATCTCTGAAGGTGAAGAGTCAGTGCGCATCAGCCGTCATGGCACTGCAGCCCCTCAAGCACCAATTCACTACGCAGCAGCTCCAGCGGCGGCACCTGCTCCAGTAGCAGCGGCACCAGTAGCGGAAGCGCCAGCAGCAGAAGCTCCAGCAGCAACACCTGCAGGTCACCAAGTTCTTTCTCCAATGGTTGGTACTTTCTACCGCTCTCCAAGCCCAGACTCTAAAGCATTCGTAGAAGTGGGTCAGAAAGTAAATGCTGGCGATACTCTATGTATTGTTGAAGCAATGAAAATGATGAACCAAATCGAAGCGGACAAATCTGGCGTTGTTACAGCAATCCTAGCTGAAGACGGCCAACCAGTTGAATTCGACCAACCTCTTGTTGTAATCGAATAAGCGGGGCTTGCCTTATGCTAGACAAAGTAGTCATCGCGAACCGAGGTGAAATTGCACTTCGTATTCTTCGCGCTTGTAAAGAATTAGGTATTAAGACCGTCGCTGTTCACTCAACAGCGGACCGCGATCTTAAGCACGTACTACTCGCAGACGAAACCGTATGTATCGGCCCTGCTCGTGGTATCGACAGCTACCTAAACATTCCACGCATCATTTCTGCAGCAGAAGTGACTGGTGCTGTGGCTATCCACCCAGGTTACGGCTTCCTGTCTGAGAACGCAGACTTCGCAGAGCAAGTTGAGCGCAGTGGTTTCATCTTCGTTGGTCCAAAGGCAGACACTATCCGCCTAATGGGCGATAAAGTATCTGCTATCAATGCAATGAAGAAAGCAGGCGTTCCTTGTGTACCGGGTTCTGACGGCCCTCTAGACAATGACGAAGAGAAAAACAAAGCATTTGCTAAGCGCATTGGTTACCCAGTAATCATCAAAGCATCTGGCGGCGGCGGCGGTCGTGGTATGCGTGTTGTTCGCGCAGAGAAAGACCTTATCCAAGCTATTGCAATGACACGTGCTGAAGCAAAAGCGGCGTTCAACAATGACATGGTTTACATGGAGAAATTCCTAGAAAACCCTCGTCACGTTGAAGTTCAGGTTATTGCTGACGGTCAAGGCGGCGCAATCCACCTTGGTGAGCGTGACTGTTCAATGCAACGTCGTCACCAAAAAGTAGTGGAAGAAGCTCCAGCACCTGGTATCACAGAAGAAATGCGTAAGTACATCGGTGAACGCTGTACTCGTGCATGTATCGAGATCGGTTACCGCGGCGCAGGTACGTTTGAATTCCTATACGAGAACGGTGAGTTCTACTTCATCGAAATGAACACTCGTATTCAAGTAGAGCACCCAGTAACAGAGATGGTTACTGGCATCGACCTAATCAAAGAACAGCTTCGTGTTGCAGCGGGTCAGCCTCTGTCATTCACTCAAGATGATATTAAGATCCGTGGCCATGCGATTGAGTGTCGTATCAACGCAGAAGACCCTGAGCGCTTCCTACCATCTCCGGGTAAGATCGAGCGTTTCCACGCTCCTGGCGGTATGGGTGTACGTTGGGAATCTCATATCTACACAGGCTACACAGTTCCACCTCATTACGATTCAATGATTGGTAAACTGATCACTTACGGTGAGAACCGTGATGTAGCGATTGCACGTATGAAAAACGCACTGGGTGAGATGATCATCGAAGGCATCAAAACTAACGTGCCACTGCAATTCTCCATTATGAATGACGAAAACTTCCAACACGGTGGTGCAAACATCCACTACCTAGAGAAGAAGCTTGGCTTACAATAAGCCTAAGCAAACGTCTTAAAAAATGCCCACTCCCGTGGGCATTTTTGTTTTATATGTACGCGAAGGGCTCAACATATAAATCGGCTTATTTGGGTATATACTCAAACAAATCGTAGAGTTCTGGTAAACTCTGCGCCACTTCATTCACTTTAAGAGCAAAAACCAATGCCTTGGATTCAAATCAAACTCAACGCGACCAATGAAAACGCTGAGCAAATCGGCGATATGCTAATGGAAGAGACTGGCGCGCTGTCTGTTACATTCTTAGACGCGCAGGATACACCTGTATTCGAACCTCTACCTGGCGAAACTCGCTTATGGGGCGATACTGATATTCTGGCACTGTATGATGCAGAAGCAGACACTAACTTCATCATCGACCAAGTTAAAGCGAGCAACATGCTGGCTGACAATTTTGCTTACAAAGTAGAACAGCTTGAAGATAAAGACTGGGAACGCGAATGGATGGAAAACTTCCACCCAATGAAATTTGGTGAACGCTTATGGATTTGTCCAAGCTGGCGCGATATTCCAGATCCTGACGCTGTTAATGTTATGTTGGATCCAGGCCTTGCATTCGGTACGGGTACTCACCCTACAACAGCACTTTGTCTTGAGTGGCTAGAAAGCATGGGCTTAAGCGGTAAGACCGTTATCGACTTCGGTTGTGGCTCAGGTATTCTTGCGATCGCAGCGATCAAACTGGGCGCTGAAAAAGTGATAGGGATCGACATTGATCCTCAAGCCCTGCTTGCTTCAAAAGACAATGCTGAGCGTAATGGCGTTGCAGACAAACTAGAAGTTTACTTACCGCAAAATCAACCTGAAGGTCTCGTCGCTGACATCGTTGTGGCCAACATCCTTGCGGGACCTTTACGTGAACTTGCACCTATCATCAAAGGACTAGTTAAGCCAAATGGCGACCTCGCTATGTCCGGCGTATTAGACACTCAAGCTGAAGATGTTGCGAACTATTACCGTGACGAGCTTCACATTGACCCGATTGTTGAGCAAAGTGAATGGTGTCGCATCTCTGGTCGTAAGCAAGGCTAGACAAGGTTTTCAGAGCTAATTGTTTGAAATTCATACAATTTACAAAAACAATTTGTAAATGCTCAAATATTAGTCTTTTCACGCAGTGAAAAAATGCGTAAAATGCGCGCCCTTGCTGGTACAGAACTGTGATGACGTTTTGAAAATCGGAAACTATCAACTTAAGAACAATCTAATCGTAGCCCCTATGGCTGGTGTAACGGATAGACCGTTTCGCGAGTTGTGTCTTCGCTATGGTGCGGGAATGGCCGTCAGTGAAATGATGTCTGCTAACCCAAAACTATGGGGAACGTCAAAGTCGAAACAGCGCATGGTACACGAGGGCGAATCGGGCATTCGCTCTGTACAGATTGCGGGTTCCGATCCACAGCTTATGGCGGACGCAGCTCAATTCAGTGTTGAGAACGGTGCACAAATCATCGACATCAACATGGGCTGCCCGGCAAAAAAAGTGAATAAGAAGCTAGCGGGCTCTGCTCTGCTTCAATACCCAAACATTATCGAAGAGATTTTGAAAGCGGTCGTGAATGCAGTGGACGTTCCTGTAACGTTAAAGACTCGAACTGGCTGGGATACAGACAACAAGAACTGTGTCCAGATCGCTAAATTAGCCGAAAACTGCGGCATACAAGCCCTTGCTCTGCATGGCAGAACGAAAGCATGTATGTACAAAGGTGAGGCCGAATATGACAGCATTAAAGCGGTAAAAGAGGCGATTTCAATTCCGGTTATCGCGAACGGTGATATCGATAGCCCGGAGAAAGCCAAATTTGTACTGGAGTACACCGGTGCGGACGCTTTAATGATTGGACGCCCTGCCCAGGGTCGTCCTTGGATTTTCCAGGAAATCCATCACTATTTGGAAAACGGCACCACAATGGAGGAACTTCCAACTGAGGAAGTGAAAACCATTATGCTTGGTCATGTAAATGCTCTGCATGAATTTTATGGGGAGTTCTTAGGTCCACGTATCGCGCGCAAGCACGTTGGGTGGTACCTGAAAGAGCATGAACAGGCAAGTGAGTTTCGCCGTACCTTCAACGCTATCGACGCAGCTCCGCTGCAAATTGAGGCGTTAGAAGGTTATTTTGATAACGTTGCATCATAATTAAGAGAAGAGCTAGACCGAATATGTTCGAACAAAATCTGACTTCAGAAGCATTAACAGTAACTACAGTAACGTCACAAGACCAGATTACTCAGAAGCCTTTACGTGACTCTGTTAAAGCGTCTCTTAAAAACTACCTTGCTCAACTAAACGGCCAGGAAGTAACAGAACTATACGAATTAGTTCTAGCTGAAGTTGAACAGCCACTATTAGATACTATCATGCAGTACACTCGCGGTAACCAAACTCGCGCAGCAACTATGATGGGTATCAACCGCGGTACTCTTCGCAAGAAACTTAAGAAATACGGCATGAACTAAGACCGGCTTTCAAAAAATATTTGGAACAAGCCGTTACCTTTTTAGATAACGGCTTTTCTTTATCTACTAAAACACTACGAATAACGCTCACTTTGTTCAGCATTACCAACTGGCTTTAATATAACTACCGCTGAGCCAAACAATAGGAAAGCCACGAAAGCGACACATTCATTGCCTACAGAATACGCGAAGCCCGCCAAGGCAGACCAAATCGCGACACCAAAGTGCATCATACTCATTCCAGAAGACATCAGCACACCTCGATGTTCATCAGATAAGCTTGCTATATGTGCTTGTAACGCCGGAGAGCCTACCCCTCCAGCAAGAGACCAGAGCACTAGAGCTGGAAGATAAGCGGTAACCGTACTCATCTCATTTGAGAACACCCATGCACTGCAAGGTATGCACACCATTAAAGCCACTCGCATAACGGCTCGAGAGCTACCAAGCCAACGGCAAGCTCTCCCCACGCACATATTTCCAACCACACTCACGATCCCTAGAGCAGCATAAATAGCGCCCACCCAACCGAGCGCCAACTCGCTGGTATCTCGAATATGAAGGCCTATCAGGTTAAATACACCAATACCTCCCCCCAGGCCTAAACACATCGCTAGAATCGCCCTCAACGCGCCTGGAAGATGAATGACGTCTGTGATAGGTGGCAGAGTATCTGACTTCTTGGACTCATTATGCTTGTTGTTCATGGACACTACGCTCATGGCACCGACAAAAAGAGCCGCCACGCCCAAAATAATAAAAGCGGCACGCCATGATAAAAGCTGGGTCAACAATGCTCCGATCGCCGGGCTAGTTATCATACCTAGCGTTAATCCCGCCTGAACCATCACAATTTGACGCATCGCTCTATTACCCTTCGCGTCTCCCGCTAACGCGAATGCAATTGGTAACATGCCTGCACTTGCAATACCAGTGATCACACGAGTTGCAATAGCAAGTTCAAAATCATGAGCTATGCCCGTCGTAATAGACGCAACCCCAAATACAAAGCAAGCAGGCACCATGATACGAATACGCCCAGCTCGGTCTGATAAACGGCCCAAGTAAGGAGCGAAAATTGCTATGGCTAAACTATATGCCGTAATAAATAAGGTCACCTGACTCGGTTGAACACTTAAATCATTTCCGATAGGTTCAAGAATAGATCCAAGCATCAACTCATCAGCACCAACAAGAAAAGCAACGAGAAATAGGATCATGGACTGCATCATAGCTCCACCTCCTGTTCTGTTTCCGATTCAGCACAAGTGAGCAACGAAATATCTAAAACTCTATCAGGCCAAGATTGCAAAAATGCCTTCTCATGAGATACCACAATCACGCTACCGGAAAAGCGCTGGAGAGCCTCTTTAAGCGCATTTTTACTGCTGCTATCCAAGTGTGTTGTTGGTTCGTCCAACAGCAAAACATTGCATTTCTGAACCGATAAACAACACAACTTCACCCGAGTTTGCTCACCACCGCTCAATGTATCTAAGTGGCGCTGCGTCTTATCCCCCGTAATCCCAAAGCGAGCTAATAGCTTGCGTGACTCTTTGCTTGAGATTGTTGGCGCACAAGAGCACAGCTCCTGTTCAGGTGTGTTCTGAGGATTGCGCCAAGACAAATCTTGAGAAAAATAACCAATCATTGCACCTTTTGCCAATACCACCTCACCAGAGAGTAGCTCGATCTCCCTCATCAGGGTTTTAAGTAAGGTCGACTTACCCACGCCGTTAAAACCAGCAACAACCAACTTTTCCCCGCGCGCTAACGTGATATCAAGCGCAGGAAGCAGAGGCTGCTGATAACCTATCATCAACGCTTTTGCGTCAATCACATACTGTTGCCCAATGGGCTGGTAAGCAAAGTCAAACATCGATACTTTCTCTACATTATTCAGTTGAATACGTTCGATTTTATCCAGTTTTTTCTTACGCCCTTTAGCAAGACTCGCGTTAACTCCAGCGCCATTTTTGGCAATAAATTGCTCTAACTTTCGAATTTCATTTTGCTGAGCCTTATATTGCTTTTCTATCAAAGCACCATCGTGATGCTTTTGCTGCATTGCTTTGACATAAGTGCCGCTGTATTTTCGAACCGTTTGATAATCAATATCACAAATACTGGTCGCTACTTGATTAAGGAAATCAACATCATGAGAAACCAGTAAAACTGTGCCAATGTAATCATTGAGAAACGTGACTAGCCATTCAATGTGAGGAGCATCAAGATAGTTTGTCGGCTCATCAAGAATTAACACATCGGGGTTGCGAAGTAACAACCTGCCTAAAAGGACTTTGTGTCTTTGACCGCCACTTAGCGAGACAAGCGGTGTATCTAAGCCAAATTGATAAATACCAAGACCTACAGCAACTCGTTCAATTTTGGTATTAATTGCATAGAAGTCTTCATCTTCTAAATATGCCTGTAGCCGAGCGACTTGGCTTAAAAGAGATGTAGAGTGAGACTCGGTCATCGCCTGATACAAAGTCCAAAGCTTCTGCTCGGCAGCGTATAAGTTCTCAAAAGCACTCTTTAAGCATTCATAAACCGTCAGCGCATTATCCATCTTAAAATGTTGCTCTAAATACCCCACCTCAAGGTTTGGTAACCAGTCAATGCAGCCCTTATCTGCAGATAATTCACCAATAAGCAGTTTTAATAAGGTGCTTTTTCCAACGCCATTCGCTCCAGTGATACCTATTTTCTCTCCCACGTTAATTCGAAATGTCGCGTTGTTATATAAACTCTTATCAGCGATCTGATAAGACAAATTTTTAACTTGTAAAATACTCATGCTTTTAACCAAATAAAAAGGGCCGGTGATCAATACCGGCCCTTATTTCAATACTGGATAATGCTTTGTAGCTGCTTAACAGATACAAAAAGGCCGATGATGAAATATCACCGGCCATCTCTTCTCTTTTATCAGGTGTACAGACGCCTGCGTATAACTTCAGCGAAGTTACTCACGCATAAAACACCTGATGAAGATTAATTTAAGACTCCGGGCAACACTTCATCGCGTTTTTTGCACGGAGTTCAGCCTTCTTACAAAGCTTTTAAACAAGAGATATAACATGATTTACTGTCGAAAAAATATTCGATGTGAAGCGTACACCTTTAGAATAAAAAGTACCAGATAATTATTAAAACTATCGTGACTTACACGAAGGTCCACAGAAAGAAGACTTTTCCTCAGTCAATGTGCCAGGTGAACTGCTTACTCAGCAAACACAGCTATGAAAGCACCTATACCGCTCACGTTATACGTACGTAGTGGTGGCTTTGAAGGTTGGAGAGGGTTAGAGGGAAGAAGTAGCGAATATACTTTAAGACACTGGCTTAAATAGGTCGACAAAACAAAATCCATGTTTGGAAAGTTTTAAATGCGCTGAGTTTATATTAATAAGCGCCTATGGCTAAATCAAAACATCTAAAGCAGAGAAATCTCCCCCGAAAATAACATAACCTAGTGAATAAATTTTCCAGGTAATAATAAAGGAAGCTTTGGTAAGTAAGCACAAGGGCTGAGAACTAGCGCTCGATACTAGGACCCGGTTCAGTAGAAACCACACAAAACTGAGTTCCACTTCACTCATAACAGGGCTTAGAAAGCATCGCCAGAGGGAAGCCGGCCTCTCGATGCAAGGTTTCAATACGAAAGTGGGTTTAAGGTAAGTCGGGGAACCAAAACGAAAAAAGCCCCAGTCTTTCGACTGGGGCTTAATATAAGTGGCGGAGTGGACGGGACTCGAACCCGCGACCCCCGGCGT